>NZ_QPFS01000144.1:0-11371 GCF_010906995.1 Rhodopseudomonas sp. WA056
GTTGTGCTCAGGATAGCGTGCCGCAGAAGCGAAACACGCCGCGGCAGAACGAGAACCGGACCTTTGCGATCCGGCACCAAGGGGAGAGAAACTCGATGAATCTACGCTACAGCTTCGTCCTCACCTCCGTGACGGCGATCGCGGCTTTGACGCTGGCCGTCGGTGCGGCGGCAGCGGCCGACAAGAAATACGATCCCGGCGCCAGCGACACCGAGATCAAGATCGGCCAGACCGTGCCGCATTCCGGGCCCGGCTCGCTGTACGGCGTGCTCGGCCGCGTCGGCGAAGCCTATTTCCAGATGCTCAATGAGAAGGGCGGCATCAACGGTCGCAAGGTCAAGTTCCTCACCCTCGACGATTCCTACAGCGCCCCGAAGGCGGTCGAGGCGACCCGCAAGCTGGTGGAGCAGGAGGAAGTGTTGGCGCTGTACGGCTCGCTCGGCACCGCCCCGCAGACGGCGGTGCATAAATACCTAAATTCCAAGAAGGTGCCGCAGCTTCTGCTGAACACCGGCGCGTCGAAGTGGAACGACCCGAAGAACTTCAAATGGACCATGGCGGGCCTGCCGCTGTATCCGACTGAAGCGCGGATTCTCGCCAAGCACGTCGTCGCGGTGAAGCCTGACGCCAAGATCGCGATCCTGTACCAGAACGACGATTTCGGCCGCGACTTCCTGGCGCCGTTCAAGAAGGTGCTGGAGGAGGCCGGCGGCAAGGCCAAGGTGGTGGCCGAAGCCAGCTACGACCTGACCGAGCCGACGATCGATTCGCAGATCATCAATCTGTCGAAGTCCGGTGCCGACGTGTTCTTCAACATCACCACCGGCAAGGCGACCTCGCAATCGATCCGCAAGATCTCCGAAGTCGGCTGGAAGCCGTTGCATCTGCTGTCGGCCGGATCGACGGGGCGCTCGATCCTCAACGCCGCCGGTCTGGAAAACTCCAAGGGCATCGTGGCGATCCGCTACTCGAAGGAAGTCGGCGTGCCGCGGTTCGAGAACGACCCGGAGGTGCAGGCGTTCGAGGCGTTCCGGGCCAAGTATCTGCCGAACGTCGACAAGGACAATACCATCGCCTATGCGGGCTATGGTCAGGCGGCGACGATGGCGGAGATCCTGCGGCGCTGCGGCGACAACCTGACCCGGGAAAACGTGCTGAAGCAGGCGTCAAACCTGAAGGGCTTCCATTCGCCCTATTTCCTCGACGGCATCACCTACAGCTACACTCCGGACGACTACACCCCGATGAAGACGCTCTACATCGCGACCTTCAACGGCTCCGACTGGGACATTTCCGACAAGCCGGTCACCGAATGACCGTCGCTTGACCCCTGATGCTGCTGCGAACGCCCGCCATCCCGGCGGGCGTTCTGGTTTTCGGCAGAACCTCGCCTGACAGTCTTTCTGCGTTGTGGCCGACCTCGACCGGCGCGGCCGCAATGCCTACCTTGGCAGAGTGAACCTCGCCGATTCCGCCCCGTCCCCCGATCTGCTGCCCGAACTGTTCCGGTGCTGGTTCGCCGCGCGCGGCTGGGCGCCGCGCGCTCATCAGCTCGCATTATTGGAAAGAGCCCGCGCCCAGCGCTCGGCACTGCTGATCGCCCCGACCGGCGCCGGCAAGACGCTGGCCGGATTTTTGCCGACGCTGGTCGAGTTGAGCGCGCCGCGGCCCGCAAACCTCTCCTCGCTTGCGGGGAGAGGTCGAACGGCCGGCGAAGCCGGTCGGTCGGGTGAGGGGGCTGATGAGCCTCCGCTCGACGAAGCTGCGGGTGATGCCGAGACGCCCCCGCATCCGTCGCGAGCTGCGCTTGCCGCGCCACCTTCTCCCCGCACGCGGGGGGAAGGATTGGCGCCGCGCTCCGGCGGTCTGCATACCCTGTACATCTCGCCGCTCAAGGCACTCGCGGTCGACATCGCCCGCAATCTCGAAGCCCCGATCGGCGAGATGAAGCTGTCGATCCGGATCGAAACCCGCACCGGCGACACCCCGGTGTCGCGGCGCACCCGGCAGCGCAAATATCCGCCCGACATCCTGCTGACCACGCCCGAGCAACTCGCGCTGCTGCTCGCCTCCGACGATGCGCCGTATCTGTTCAGCAGCTTGCGGCGCATCGTGCTCGACGAGCTGCACGCGCTGGTGACCTCGAAGCGCGGCGATCTGCTGTCGCTCGGTCTTGCCCGGCTGTGGCGGATCGCCCCGCAGCTCCGCGCCATCGGCCTGTCGGCGACGGTGGCCGATCCGGGCGAACTCGCGCGCTTTCTGGTGCCGCAGCCCGACGGCACACCGGAGTCGGCCGACATCGTCGTCGCCAGCGGCGCGGCGCAACCGATCGTCGAGATGCTGGATACCAGGGAGCGGTTGCCGTGGGCCGGGCATTCGGCGCGGCACGCGCTGCCCGAAATCTACGACCTGATCCGGCGCAACACCACGACGCTGGTGTTCGTCAACACCCGCAGCCAGGCCGAGATGCTGTTTCAGGAGCTGTGGCGGATCAACGACGACAATCTGGCAATCGCGCTGCATCACGGTTCGCTCGACGTCGCGCAGCGCCGCAAGGTCGAGGACGCGATGGCGGCCGGCCGGTTGCGCGGCGTGGTGTGCACCTCGTCGCTCGATCTCGGAATCGACTGGGGCGACATCGACCTGGTCGTCAATGTCGGCGCGCCAAAGGGCTCGTCGCGGCTGATGCAGCGGATCGGCCGCGCCAATCACCGGCTGGATGAAGCCTCGCGCGCCGTGCTGGTGCCGGCCAATCGGTTCGAAGTGCTGGAATGCGCCGCCGCGATCGATGCCGTCGCCGAGAACGCGCAGGATACACCGCCGCAGCGCACCGGCGCGCTCGACGTGCTGGCGCAGCACATCCTCGGCTGCGCCTGCGGCGAGCCGTTCTTGGCCGATGATTTGTATGCCGAGATCCGCAGCGCCGCGCCTTACGCGGATCTGCCGCGCGCCGATTTCGACGACACCCTCGATTTCGTCGCCACCGGCGGTTACGCTCTGAAGAGCTACGAGCGCTTCGCCCGCATCAAGCAGGACAAGCAGGGCAAATGGCGCGTCGCCAATCCGAAGGTGCGGCAGGCCTATCGGCTCAACGTCGGCACCATCGTCGAGGAGGCGATGCTGAAGGTGAAGCTGGTGCGCGCTTCGCGTGGTGCCAAGACCGGATCGACCGGCGCGATCGCGCGCGGCGGGCGGATGCTCGGTCAGATCGAGGAGTACTTCATCGAAGGGCTGACGCCGGGTGACACCTTCGTGTTCGGGGGCGAGGTGGTGCGCTACGAGGCGCTGGTGGAGGATCAGGTCTACGTCTCGCGCGCGAACGACAAGGACGCGCGGGTGCCGTCCTACATGGGCGGCAAGTTCCCGCTGTCGACCTATCTGGCCGCACGCGTCCGCGGCCTGCTCGCCGACAAGCGGACCTGGAAGGGGCTTCCCGACCAGGTCCGCGATTGGCTGGCGCTGCAGACCAAGGCGTCGCGCGTGCCGGGGCGCAGCGAGCTGGTGGTCGAGACCTTTCCGCGCGCTGCCAAGTACTATCTGGTGTGCTACCCGTTCGAGGGGCGGCTCGCGCATCAGACGCTCGGCATGCTGCTGACGCGGCGGCTGGAACGCGCCCGCGCCCGGCCGCTCGGCTTCGTCGCCAACGAATACGCGCTGGCGGTGTGGGGGCTCGGTGATACGTCGCACATGATCCGGCACGGCCGGCTCGATCTCGACGCGCTGTTCGATCCCGACATGCTGGGCGACGATCTCGAAGCCTGGCTCGCCGAATCAGTGCTGATGAAGCGCACCTTCCGCTACGCGGCGATCATCTCCGGACTGGTCGCGCGGCGCTTCGCCGGCGAGGAGAAGAGCCGCCGGCAGGTACTGTTCTCGACCGACCTCGTTTACGACGTTCTCAACAAGCACCAGCCGGACCATGTGCTGCTCCGCGCCGCCCGCGCCGACGCTGCCACCGGCCTGCTCGATCTGCGCCGCCTCAGTGATATGCTGACGCGAATCAGAGGGCACATCGTCCACAAGGAACTCGACCGGGTTTCACCTCTCGCTGTGCCGGTGATGCTGGAAATCGGCCGCGAAGCCGTGTACGGCGAAGCCAGTGACGAACTGCTCGCCGAAGCCGCCGACGAACTGGTGCGCGAGGCGATGGAAGGTCCGTCAAGGCGTAGGATGGGTTGAGCGCAAGCAAACCCATCGCGCCGTGCACTGCACTATCCGTCATGCCCGGGCTCGTCCCGGGCATCCACGAATACAGCATTCCCCCGAGCTCATCGTGGATGGCCGGGACAAGCCCGGCCATGACGACAATGGTTTCCGATCCGCTCCCGATCACCGATTGCAGCGTCGCCATCGCCGGCGCCACGCTCGTCGCCGATCTGTCCGGTGCGCTGTACTGGGAAGACGAGCGGCTGCTGGTCGTGTCCGATTTGCATCTCGAAAAAGGCTCCAGCTACGCGATGCGCGGCGTGCTGCTGCCGCCCTACGACACGGTGGCGACGCTCGGCCGATTAGGTGCGGTGATCGCGCGGTTCGATCCGAAGGTGGTGATCGCGCTCGGCGACAGCTTTCATGATCGCGACGCGCATCATCGGCTGTCCGATGCCAACCGCGATATTCTCACTGCGCTGCAGGCGCGGCGCGACTGGATCTGGATTGCCGGCAATCACGATCCCGAGCTGCCGTGCAGCCTCGGCGGCAGCGTCGCGGCCGAAGTGCGGATCGGCGACGTCGCGTTCCGTCACGAGCCGACTGGCGCCTGCGGCGAGATCGCCGGCCATCTGCACCCGAAAGCGCGGGTCAGTCGCCGCGGCCGCAGCATCGAGCGCCGCTGCTTTGCCGGCGACGGCATGCGCGTGGTGATGCCGGCATTCGGCGCCTATACGGGCGGCCTCAACATTCGCGATGCGGCCTTCGCGCGATTGTTCGGCGGCGCGGCTTTCACCGCCCATGTGCTCGGCGACAATCGCCTCCACGCCATCGCCGCCGCGCGCTGCTGCTGACCCCATAACAATCCTCGATACTACTATCCACGAGATAACTATCCACGAGTCATTCCGGGGCGCTCACGAAGTGAGCGAACCCGGAATCTCTCTTTGCAATAATCTCGGGATTCCAGGTTCGCTTGCTACGCAAGCGCCCCGGAATGACAGCGAGGAAGAAGGATCACGCCACCTTGGCGTGGATCTGGTCGCAGAATTCGGCGAGCGTTTCGGCAAGACGCAGCGTCGCCGGGCTGGCTTGCGGGCCGGCGATCAGGGCGAGTTCGGTGCGGTCGATCGGCGGGAAACCGTCGCGCGCCGTCAGCTTGCGGTGGTCGGCCTGGATCGAAATCTCCGACAGGATCGACAGACCGAGCCCGGCCGCGACCGCGGCTTGAATCCCGGCGAGGCTGGAGCTGGTATAGGCCATGTGCCAGCGCCGGCCCGTGGTTTCGATCGCGTGGATCGCACGGGTGCGATACAGGCAACCGCCGGGAAAGAAGATCAGCGGCACCGAACTGGCTTTGGCGTTGCACGGGTGGTTCTTGCTGTTCACCCAGTAAACCCGCTCCGGCCACACCGCGATCGCGCCGCTGCCGCCGGTCTCGCGCTTCAGCAGCGCGAGATCGAGGTCGCCACGTTCGAGATCGCGCTTCAGATTCAGGCTCTGGTCGGCGCGGACGTCGAGCCGCAGCCCGGGGCGCGCCCGCGAGAAGCTGCCGAGCAGCCGCGGCAGCCGGTAGAGCGCGAAATCTTCCGGAATTCCCAGCCGAACCGCGCCCTCGTTGCCCGGCCGCGCCACCACGTCGCGCGCCTCTTCGGCGAGCGCCAGCAGGCGCCGCGCGTAGGACAACAGCCGTTCGCCGGCCTCGGTCGGGATCACGTCCTTGCCGCTGCGGTCGAGCAGTTGCCGGCCGAGATCGTCTTCCAGCCGCTTGATCTGCTGACTCACCGTCGACTGCGTCCGGTGCACACGCTCGCCGGCGCGGGTGAAGCCGCCGGCTTCCACCACCGAGACGAAACTGCGCAGCCATTCGAGGTCGAGCCCCGGCTGCTCACTATTTTATCATTTAATTTCCAGATGACAACGCGCGCGCCTAGATCGGAGTGGTGTTCAGGAGGCTACGATGTCGCTCGCGCCCACCACCTCGCTCATCACCCCCACATTCAACACCCGCCCGTTGCAGATCGCGCTGTTCTGCGCGCTGTGGAGCTTTGCGTTCGTGGCCGGCAAGGCCGGCGTCGCCGACTGTCCGCCGTTGATCCTGCTGGCCGGACGGTTCACGCTCGCCGGCGTGCTGATTCTCGGGCTGTCGGCGCTGATGCGCGAGCATTGGAATCTGCGCCCGCGCGACATCGCGCTCTGCGCGCTGCTGGGCGTCATCAACAACGCGCTGTATCTCGGCCTCGGTTATATCGGTCTGCAGACCGTCTCGGCCGGCATCGGCGGACTGATCGTCAGCGCCAATCCGGTGTTCACCGCGGTGCTGGCGGCGCTGGTGCTGCACGAGGCATTGACCTGGCGAAAGGTCGTCGGCCTGGTGCTCGGCGTCGCCGGGGTCGCCTTCATCGTCTGGCACCGCATCGCGATCGGCACCGAGGCGTGGCACGGCGTCGGCTTCACGCTGGCTTCGCTGGCGTCGATCGTCGCCGGCACCATTCTGTTCAAGCGCCTGGCGCCGCACGGCAGCCTGTGGATCGGCAACGGCATTCAGAATCTCGCCGCGGGACTGGTGCTGACGCCGCTCGCTTTCTCGCTGTCGAGCGTCGGCGACATCGTGCCGAGCTGGCGGCTTGCAGGCGCCTTCGCGTTCCTGGTGCTCGGCGGTTCGATCGTCGCCTATTGGCTGTGGTTTCGCCTGCTGACGCTGTACGGCGCGACTGCCGCCAGCGCTTGGCATTTCGTGATGCCGCCGCTGGCGATGCTGTTCGCCTGGCTGGCGCTGGGCGAAGCGATCGACGGCCGCGACCTGCTCGGCGTGATCCCGGTGGCGGTCGGCATCTATCTGGTGACCCGGCCGGCGCGGAGCTTGGTGCCGGCCGGATGAACCATCGGTCTCGTTCCATTGCCGGAACCGACCGGTCTCGACTACGTTGTGTCGAGATCGGCGAGCCGGGGACCGAGTGTGAAGCACAGCGCCAGAGGCGATGCCGAAAACCCCGCTTCTTTCAGGCCTGGGGTCGGCGACGTCCCCAAGATTCAGCGGCTCGAAACCTTTCGGCTCCGCGGCTTCTTCAAGACGCTCGGGCCGGGCCTGATCACCGGCGCTTCCGACGACGATCCTTCCGGCATCGGCACCTACAGCCAGGCGGGCGCGCAGCTCGGCTACGGCATCGGCTGGACGATGCTGCTGACCTTCCCGCTGATGGTGGCGATCCAGGAAATCTCCGCCCGGGTCGGCCGCGTCACCGGCCACGGCATCGCCGGCAACGTCTGCCGGCACTATTCCGGCAGACTGCTGACGGCGATCGTCGTGCTGCTGTTCACCGCCAATACCATCAACATCGCCGCCGACCTGGCAGCAATGGCCGACGCCACCAGGCTGCTGATCGGCGGCCACCCGCTGCTCTACGTGGTGGCGTTCGGCGCGATCTCGGTTCTGGCGCAGGTCTTCTTCGACTACAAACGCTACGTGGCGGTTCTGAAATGGCTGACGCTCTGCCTGTTCGCCTATGTCGGCGCGCTGGCGGTGGCGAAGGTGGACTGGCCGCAGGCCGCCGCCGGCGTGCTGATCCCGCAGCTCACCTGGAGCAGCGGTTATCTCACCACCATCGTGGCGATCCTCGGCACCACGATCTCGCCGTATCTGTTCTTCTGGCAGGCCTCGCAGGAGGCCGAGGACGAGCGGATCGATCCGCACAAGAAGCCGCTGACGAAATCGCCGCAGGATGCACCGTGGGAATTCCAGCGCATCCGGGCCGACACCATCGTCGGCATGGCGTTCTCGAATCTGATCGCGCTGGCGATCATCATCACGGCGGCCGCAACCCTGCACGCCAGCGGCCGGACTGACATCGAGACCTCGGCTCAGGCCGCCGAAGCGCTGAAGCCGATCGCCGGTCCGTTCGCCGAATGGATCTTCGCGCTCGGCATCGTCGGCACCGGCCTGCTGGCGATCCCGGTGCTGGCCGGCTCCGCCGCCTATGCGGTCGGCGAGGGACGGCGCTGGCCGGTCGGTCTGGCGCGCAAGCCGAAGCAGGCGGTGGCGTTCTACAGCGTGCTGGCGCTGTCGGCGGTGCTCGGCATCGCCATCAACTTCGCGCCGATCAATCCGATCTCGGCGCTGTATTGGAGCGCGGTGATCAATGGCGTGCTCGCGGTGCCGGTGATGGTGCTGTTGATGCTGATCGCGCGGCGCCGCGACGTGATGCACCGCTTCACCGTGGGCGGCCCGCTGTATTGGCTCGGCTGGCTGTCGACTGCCGCGATGGGGCTCAGCGTCATCGCGATGGCGGTGGGGTATTTGCTTTAACGGGCCCCACACGCCGTCATTCCGGGGCGGTCGCGAAGCGACCGAGCCCGGAATCCCGAAGTTATCAGGCCGAGAGGCCGGCACACGTGGCGCTGCCGGGTGCCCTGAATCTCGAGATTCCAGGTTCGCTCGCTGCCGCAAGCGCCCCGGAATGACCGGGCGCCATTAATCCCGTCGGAACACGACCGACGCCAGCCAGCCGGTGGCCAGCGCCATCAGGGCGGTGACCAGGCCGTAGATGATGCCGTGCTGGCGCGCCGCGGTGGCGACGAACTGCTCGAAGCCGATCTTGGCGATCTCGAACGAGGTGTCGGTCTCGGTCAGCAGCTCGCCGGCCGCAAACAGCTTGATCGAGATTTCGTAGCTGCCAATCGGCACCTCGGCCGGCAGCGGAATTCCAGTGCGGAACAGCGTCGGGGTGAGAAATTTCACCGCCGCCGCATCTTCACGATACAGCTTGTTGTCCTCGCGCAACCGGACGAACGCCTGGCGGAACTGGTCGTCGGCGACGACGTCGGCATAGTCGGTGCCGATCCGCTGCGTCAGAAGGACGTGATTGATGCCGAGCTGCTGACGCCGTCGCACCTCGAGCGGCGCGATCGCGTCGATCGGCCGATTGGCGAACACCGCCAGATAGCTCGGCACCATCAGGAATTCGCGGGAGTCGGTGTTGATCCAGATCCCGAATTTGCGTTCCTTGCGCCGCGTCACCATGTTGGCGCGCGGACCGAGCACGGTGACCACCAGGTCGTATTTGGCCTGGTCGGTGAACGCCGGATGGTCCTTCTCGATGGCGCCGAACAGCACCAGTTCGCCGCCCGAATAGTTCGGCGTCACGGTGACGCGGGCGTTGGAGACCGACACGATCAGGCGCTCGGCCTTGGCCGGCGAGGCCGACGGCAGCAGTGCCGCCAGCAGCGCGGCAGCGGCGAGGGCACGGAGCGATGCGAACCGCCGCACCATCACGCCGGGCCCAGTTCGCGCAGCGTGAACAGCTCGGCGGGCCGGATGCCGAGTTCGATCGCGAACCGGATGCCGACCGCCAGCACCAGCAGGCCGAGCAGCAGCCGGAGCTGTTCGCCGCGGATACGCTGGCCGGCGCGGGCGCCGAATTGCGCGCCGGCGACACCCCCGATCATCAGGATCAGCGCCAGTACGGCGTCGACAAGATGGCTGGTCGCGGCATGCAGCACGGTGGCGATCAGCATCGTCGCCAGGGTCAGCACCATCGAGGTTCCGACCACGGTGCTGGTCGGCACCCGGAGCAGATAGATCAGCATCGGCACCAGGAGGAACCCGCCGCCGACGCCCATCACCGCGCCGATGAACCCGATCATCACCCCAATCGCGATCACCGGCAGGACCGACAGATAGATCTTGGAGCGCTTGAACCGGACCTTGAACGGCAGCGCGTACAGCCAGTTGCGGTTGCCGGAGCGGCCCGGCAGCGCCACCTCGCCGCGGCTGGTGCGGCGGATCGCGCGGATGCCTTCGGACACCATCAAGCCGCCGACTGCGGTCAGCAGCACGACGTAGGACAGCGCGATCACCAGGTCGAGCTGGCCGACCGAACGCATCAGCACGAAGAACCAGACGCCGAGCCCGGTGCCGGCGATGCCGCCGCATAGCAGGATGAAGGCGAGCAGCGGATCGATCGCACGGCGCCGCCAGTATGACAGCGCGCCGGAGAACGATGACGCCGCCATGTGGCTGGTCACCGAGGCCACCGCGACCGCGGGCGAGATGCCGATGAAGATCAGCAGCGGGGTCATCAAGAAGCCGCCGCCGACCCCGAACATCCCGGACACGAACCCGACCGCGGCGCCCATCGCCAGGACGAGCAGGACGTTGACCGGGAGATCGGCGATCGGGAGATAAAGTTGCACGCGCGGTTCGCTTCGGAGTTCTCGCTGTGACGACGGCATCCCCGGGCTGCCGCTTCGGCGTGGAGATGCTCCTAGTCGGTGATCTGGCGCGGATCCGGGCCGCACGCCGAACTGCGGCCCGTCCGATACGCCTCTGCATAGCCGAAATTAGTTCGCACCGGGATTCCAGATTCTGTCGCGGGCCGGATTTTTTGGCGGGCGCCGCGCGTCGCGTCCACCTGGCGGACGGGAAGGCTCAGCGGGCGGCGCGCTGCGCAGTCCCGCGCTTGGCGGCCGCGCCGGTTTGCCCGTCCCAGCCGCCCGCCGGAGCGACCACCTTGACGGCGGCGTCGGGCTGCGGTTCGGCCGTGAAGGTCTGGATCGCGAGCTTGGCGGCCGCCAGTGATTGCGGGTCGAGCCGCTTGGCGACATCGTCGCGCTTGCGGCCGGCGTCCTCGTCGCCCTGGGCGGCGGCGAGGGCGAACCACTTGTACGATTCGGCGAGGTTCTGATCGACGCCGATGCCGCGGGCGTACAGGATGCCGAGGTTGAACTGGCTATCGGCGACGCCGCGCTCGGCGGCCTTGCGGAACCAGGCGGCTGCGGTCTTGTAGTTCGCGCCCTTGCTGCCGCCGTCGGCGTACAGCACGGCCAGATTGTGCATCGCCTTGGCGTTGCCGCGGTCGGCCGCGGTCGAATACAGCTTGCGCGCTGCGTCGAGATCCTTCTTCACGCCCAGCCCCTTTTCGTAAAGGGTGCCGATCCGGAAGATCGCCGGGGTTACGCCGGCATCCGCCGCTCGCTGATACCACTTGGCGGCTTCGTCGTAATTCGTCGGCACGCCCTTGCCTTCGGCGTAGCGGGTGGCGACCTCATAGGCGGCTGCGGCGTCGCCCTTCAGCGCGGCGGTGCGCAGCGCCGGTCCGCCGATCGCCTCGGGCAGGCGTTCGGCCGCCGGAATCGGGATGGTACCGAACTTCTCCGCCGGTGCGGACGGCTGCGCCGTCGGGATCGTGCCGGTGATGTCTTCGGCCGCAGCGGGCGCGCTCTGCGG
>NZ_QPFS01000145.1:0-11007 GCF_010906995.1 Rhodopseudomonas sp. WA056
AAGGGACAGCCCCGCAAGGGGGAGGGGGATTAAAGCCTGCTCCGCGGCATCGCTGCCATTCGCCTTCCAGCTCGGCCCTTCCGATCCCCGCCTCTCGCCCCCAGATAAGCGCCCATGACCTCACAGACCCCCGATCCCCACACTCCCGAAACGCCCGAGCGCGCGCCGTCGGCGGTGCCGATCGACGACAGCGTGCTGCCGTTCGAGGTCGGCGCGCTCGATCTGCGCGGCCGGCTGACCAAGCTCGGCCCGGCGCTCGACGAACTGCTCGCCAAGCACGCCTATCCGGCCCCGGTCGCCAAGCTGCTCGGCGAGGCGATCGTGCTGGCAACGCTGCTCGGCTCGTCGCTGAAGTTCGACGGCCGCTTTATCCTGCAGACTCAGACCGACGGCCCGGTGTCGTTCCTGATCGTCGATTTCCAGGCGCCCGACCGGCTGCGCGCCTACGCGCGCTACGACGCAGCCCGGCTCGAACCCGGGCTCGGCTCCGGCGCGCTGCTCGGCAACGGCCATCTGGCGATGACGATCGATCAGGGGCCGGACATGCGCCGCTATCAGGGCCTGGTGGCGCTCACGGGTGCCGGTCTGGAGGAGGCTGCGCACGAATACTTCCTGCGCTCCGAACAGATCCCCACCCGGGTTCGTCTCGCGGTCGGCGAGGAATGGCGCGGCGGCGAGGGCGGCCGGCATCACTGGCGCGCCGGCGGCATGCTGCTGCAATTCCTGCCGAAGTCGCCGGAGCGCGCGCGCCAGGCCGATCTGCATCCCGGCGACTCGCCGGAAGGCACCCAGGCCCACACCGTCGATGAGGACGACGCCTGGGTCGAAGGCCAGTCGCTGATCGCCACCGTCGAGGACGTCGAGCTGATCGATCCGGATCTGTCCGGGGAGCGGCTGCTGTACCGGCTGTTCCACGAGCGCGGCGTCCGGGTGTTCTCGTCGCTGCCGATGCGCGCCGAATGCTCGTGCTCGCGCGAGGCCGTCGCCGGCATGCTGTCCCGCTTCGCTCCCGCCGACCGCGCCGACATGGTCAAGGACGGCAAGGTCGTGGTGACATGCGAGTTCTGCTCATCGGTGTACGAGTTCACGCCGGAGGAGGCGGGGGTGGAGTGACCGTAGGGTGCGTTGAGCCGAAGGCGAAACGCATCTTCCTGCGCAGCCTTCCCGGGTTTCGCTGCGCTCATCCCAAGCTACGAACTGTCGATTAGTTCAACGTCCGTTTCCCCTCCGGGCTGTCCAGCGAGAAGGTCGGGACGTCGATCTCGAAGGTCTCGCCGGTTTCGCTTTCCATCTGGTAGCGGCCGGCCATGAAGCCGGAGGCGGTGGGGAGGGGGACGCCGCTGGTGTATTCGAACCGCTCGCCGGGCGCGAGCACCGGCTGTTCACCGACCACGCCTTCGCCGCGCACTTCCTGGGTCCGGCCGGAGGCGTCGGTGATCACCCAATGCCGGGTGCGGAGCTGCACGGTTTCCTCGCCCGAATTGGTGATCACCACGGTGTAGGACCAGAAATACTGCCGGTTCTCCGCCGAGGAGCGCTCGGGCAGATAATTCGGCTCAACGGTCACTTCGATCCGGCGGGTGACGGCACGGTACATGGCTCGATTTCCAGCTCTTGGCCCAAATATAACGAAAATCAGCGTTGAAACCAGTCGTTCGGAACGAGTTTCAGGTTGTCGCGCCGGCGTCTCCGCGGTTTCAACATAGTTCGGGGCTAGCCATCCTCGGCTTCGAACAGCGCCTTTGCGGGGCTGCGGCAGAATGCCGGCCGTGCCGCCAGCCGCTTCGCCGGTGGCGCGCCGGCTGCTATAGCAACGACAAGCGTGCAGTGCGCCATCGCAGAGCCACATGACTCCTCCCGTCACTACAATTGCCGAACCGGTCACCGGCGCGCCGCCCGCCGGCGGCCCGCCGACCGAGCCGGCTGCGCCGCCACCGCGGACGGCCTCCTCGCCGCCGCGCAAGCCGGCGCCGAAACGGGAATTGCGGCTGGATCTGTTCCGCGGTCTGGCGCTGTGGCTGATCTTCATCGATCATCTGCCGGCCAACGTGCTGACCTGGTTCACGCTGCGGAATTACGGCTTCTCCGACGCCACCGAGATCTTCATTTTCATTTCCGGCTACACGGCGGCGTTCGTCTACGGCAGGGCGATGACCGAACTCGGCTTCGTGGTAGCGGCGGCGCGCATCCTGAAGCGGGTCTGGCAGATCTACGTCGCCCACGTGTTCCTGTTCACGATCTTCCTGGCCGAGATCTCCTACGTCGCCACCAGTTTCCAGAACCCGCTGTATTCCGAGGAAATGGGCATCCTCGACTTCCTCAAACAGCCCGACGTCACCATCGTCCAGGCGCTGCTGCTGCGGTTTCGCCCGGTCAATATGGACGTGCTGCCGCTGTACATCGTGCTGATGTTCTTCCTGCCGCCGATCCTGTGGCTGATGCGGCGCTGGCCGGACGTGACGCTCGGGCTGGCGACGCTGCTCTATGCCGCCACCTGGCAGTTCGACCTTCACCTCACCGCCTATCCGAGCGGCGCCTGGGTGTTCAATCCGTTCGCCTGGCAGCTTCTGTTCGTGTTCGGCGCCTGGTGCGCGATGGGCGGGGCGGAACGGCTGTCGCGGGTGCTGGCCTCGAAGCTGACGCTGTGGCTGGCGGCGATTTATCTGGTGGCCGCATTTTATGTCACACTGACTTGGTACACCCCGCAATTGTTCCACACCCTGCCGAAATGGCTTGAGCAGTGGATGTATCCGATCGACAAGCCCAACCTGGACGTGTTGCGGTTCGCGCATTTTCTGGCGCTGGCGGCGCTGACCGTCCGGTTCATCCCGCGGGACTGGCCGGCCTTGAATTCGCTCTGGCTGCGACCGCTGATCCTGTGCGGCCAGCATTCGTTGGAGATCTTCTGTATTGGTATTTTCCTTGCTTTCGCCGGATACTTCGTGCTGGCGGAGGTTTCCGGCGGCGCCTTGATGCATTTCTTCGTCAGCTTGACCGGTATCTTCATCATGTCGGCCGCCGCTTGGCTGTTCTCGTGGTACAAAAATGTGGCGAGCAAGTCCGGGTCGCGGCCACCGCCCGACGCCGACCTCGCGGGGGGCGATGCATGAAGGCCACGGCGATGGCCGGGTTGGGTCTGGCACTGGCCGTGGCGCTGCTCACGGCGATCGGCCTGTCGGCGCCGGCCGCGGCCGAGCAGAACGGCCAAAGCTGCGTCCCGCCGGCCTATCTGCTGGCGACCGAGGCCAGGCTGAAGGGCGTCGCCGCCGCGATCAAAACCAGCCGCAAGATCGACGTTCTGGTGGTCGGCAGCCGCTCCTCGACCATCCTGTCGGCGGAAAACAGCGCCTATCCCGGACGATTGCAGGCGCTTTTGCGCGACAAGCTGCCGGGCGTCGAGGTCAACGTCATGGTCGAGATGCGGTCGAAGCGGACCGCCGCCGATGTCGCCGCCGGGCTCTCGGCCCTGGTCGCCGAGCGCAAGCCGGGGCTCGTAATCTGGCAGACCGGAACCTTCGACGCGATCCGGTCGATCGATCCGGACGAGTTCCGCACCGCCCTCGGCCAGGGCATCGCCGCCGTGAAGCAGGCGGGTGCTGACATCGTGTTGATGAATTTGCAGTATAGTCCCCGCACGGAGACGATGATCAATCCGGCGCCGTATCTCGATGCGATGCGGGTCGTCGCGCAGGAATACGAAGTTCCGCTGTTCGACCGCTTTGCGCTGATGCGCCACTGGAACGAGACCGGCGAGTTCGATCTGTTCAGTCCCGCGCCAGGGATCGATATGGCGTTGCGGATGCACAACTGTCTGGCGCGGGCGCTGTTGGCGTTCGTGATGGAGGCGGCGCAGATCGACCCGGCGGAGGTGAGGAATAAGCGTTGATGAGAGTATCCGACCGCTCCAAATCCGCCGCCGCGGCGCTATTGGCGACGACATTCGTTCTGTTTGCTGCTCCGGACGAGAGGGCGCAGGCCCAGACCGTGCAGACCCAGACTGTGGAGGCTCAAACTGTGCAGGCTCAAACTGCGCAGACCCAGGCCGGGCCTGCAGCCGGGGAGGCCGCGCCCGGCGAAGCCGAGCCCCACATCGTTCCGGCCGATCGCAGCAAGACCGTTGCCGGCACCGCCCTCGACAAGATCAAAGGCGTCGCCAAACAGGCCGGCGACATCCTCGGCCGGGTGCCCTGCTTGCCGCCGAAGGGCGGCGCCAAGTCGATCGGTTCGCTGCCACGCGTCGCGCGCAAGCTCGCCGACCGCCGGCCGGTGGTGATCGTCGCGTTCGGCTCGTCCTCGACGCAGGGCTATGGGTCGAGTTCGCCGGCGTTCACCTATCCGAACCGGCTCGCCGCGATGTTGAGGCGCCATTATCCGCACTCCGACATCACCGTGGTCAACAGCGGCAAGGGCGGCGAGGACGCGCCCGAAATGATGCAGCGGCTGAAGACCACCGTGCTCGACGCCCAGCCCGATCTGGTGATCTGGCAGGTCGGCACCAATGCGATCCTGCGCGACCTCGATCCGGCCGACACCGGCAGGCTGGTCGACGACGGCATCAGGGCGATCCAGTCCGCCGGCGCCGATATCGTGCTGGTCGATCCGCAATACGCGCCGCGGGTCAACGAGCGGCCCGAGCATGCCGGCAAGATGATCAAGGCGCTCGGCCGGCTCGCGGAGCTGCGCCATGTCGGCATCTTTCCGCGGTTCGAAGTGATGAAGGAATGGCACGAGCAGCAGGCGATCCCGTTCGACAAGTTCGTCATCGCCGACGGGCTGCACATGAACGATTGGGGCTACGCCTGCTTCGCGCAACTGCTCGGCGACGGCATCATCCGCTCGGTCGATCAGGTTCGGCTCGGCACCGCCGGACCGGGCGACGTCACGGCATTTCGGCCGATGTAGTCATCGCACCACCACCTTGGCGCCTTTCGGCACGCGGGCGTAAAGGTCGATCACGTCCTGATTGAGCATCCGGATGCAGCCTGACGACACCGCCTTGCCGATCGTCTCCGGCTCGGTGGTGCCGTGAATCCGGAACAGCGTATCCTTGCCGTTCTTGTACAGATACAGCGCCCGGGGCCCGAGCGGATTGGTCTCGCCGCCCTCCATGCCCCTGGCCCATTTGCCGTAACGCTCCGGCTCGCGCGCGATCATGTTCCGCGTCGGCGTCCAGTGCGGCCATTCGGCCTTGCGGCCGACCTCAGCCGTGCCGGTGAATTCCAGCCCGGCCTTGCCGACCCCGACGCCGTAGCGCAGCGCCTTGCCGCCTTCGAGCACCAGATAGAGAAACCGGTTGCGCGGATCGACCACCACCGTCCCCGGCGGCTCGGCGGTCCGGTAGTCGACCAGTTGCCGGACGTAGGCGGGATCGAGCTGTTCGGCTTCGACGGCGGCGATCGGGTGTCTGTCGGTGTCGATCGCGGCGTAGCGCGCAGCAACTGCAGGAGCGACCGTCGCTGCCGGTCCCTTGATGTCGGTCGTCGAGTTGGTGACGCAGCCGCCGAGCGCGAGCGCGGCAGCCGCAAGAACGAGGATCGGGCGGATCGTCATCGGATGCAACGGACGCCGGCTCACTTCGCGCCCTGGGATCCGCGCACCTGCGCCACCACCTTCCTGAACGCGTCGGCGTCGAGCGCCGCGGCGACCTTGTAGGGCCCGACCAGATAGACCGGCGTACCCTGCAGGCCGATCGCTTCGGCCTGCGATTGCGTCCGCCGCATCAGCGCGGTGATCGCATCGCCATGGGTATCGAGGTCGCTTTGCAGCTTCGCCATGTCGACGCCGGAGGCCGCCACCGCATCGCGCATCTGGTCCTTCGAGATGCCGCGTCCGGGGATCGCCATCAGGGCGTCGTGGGCGATCTGATACTTGCCCTGATACTTGGCGCCGAGCGCCATCTGCGCGCCGTACACCGACGCTTCGGTCAGGATCGGCCAGTCCTTGTACACCAGCCGGATCTTGCCGTCGCTGCGGACCACCTTCTTCAGGTCCGGTTCGGACTTCTTGCAGAACGGACAATTGTAATCGAAATAGGTGACGATGGTGACGTCGCCCTTGGGATTGCCGGCCTCCGGAGCGTCCGGATTGCGCAGGATCGCATCGACATCGACGCCTTCGGCCCAGGCCTGCGGCGCGCCGAACGACCTCAGCAGCGGCACGGCGGCGATCGCGCCGAGGATCAGAAGGGATTGTCTGCGGTTCATCGTCATTCTCCAGTCTGGCGGTGATCAGGACCGCGCGTCCAGGCGCTTCAGGGTCAGGGTGAAAGCATCGGCGGAGACTTCGCCGACGATGCGGGCGGCGGAGACTTCCTCGCCGTCGCGGGCGTCGAGAAACACCATGGTCGGCGGGCCTACTACGTCGAAGCGCTGCATCAGCGCCGCGGTCTCGGCATTGGTGGCGGTGACGTCGGCGCGAATGACGGTGAGGCCGGCGAGACGGCGCTGCACTTCCGGCGCGGCGAACACATTGCGCTCCATGGTCTTACAGGCGGTGCACCAGTCGGCCGAGAAGTCGATCATGATCGGCTTGCCGCGATCGCGGCCGTCGGTGATCGCCGCATCCAGTGCGGCGACCGACGTCACCGTCCCCGCGTCGTGCAGAGGCTGCGAGGTGCGGCTGCTACTACCGAACACCGCGAGCGGCCGCAGCGGATCGTCGGCTCCGCCGGCCGCGCCCACGATCAGGGCGCCGCCGTAGACGAACAGCGCCAGCCCGGCCGCCTTGCCGAGCCGCGGCACGGCTCCGCCGGGCCGGCCGATCCGGTCGAACGCGCCGAAGAACACCGCGGTCCCGATCGCCAGCGCGGCCCACAGCATCATGCTGACCGAAGCTGGTACGAGGCGCCCGAGCAGCGCCGTCGCGATCGCCAGGAAGGCGACGCCGAACAGCTTGCGCACGCTCACCAGCCACGGGCCGGAGCGCGGCAGGACGCCGCCGCCGAAGGCGCCGACCAGCATCAGGGGAAACCCCATGCCGAGCCCGAGCGCGAACAGCGCCGCAGCGCCGCGCGCGGTGTCGCCGGTCTGCGCGACATACAGCAGAGCTGCGGCGAGCGGCGGCGTCACGCACGGGCCGACGATCAGCGCCGAGGCGAAGCCGAGCGCCGCGGCTCCAAGCAGCGGCCCGGCACGGCTGCTGATCCGGCCGGTCAGCGCATCGCCGAACCGTGCGGCGGGAAGCTGAAGTTCGAACAGGCCGAAGCTCGACAGCGCCAGCGCGACATACACCGCCGCCATTGCTGCGAGCGCGGCCGGCATCTGCAGTACGGCTTGCAGGTTCTGTCCGGACCAGGCCGCGGCGATGCCGAGCGCCGCATAGGCCGTCGCCATGCCCAGCGTGTAGATCAGCGCCAGCGCGAAACCGCGGACCGGGGTGATGTCGCGGCCGGCGCGGGTGAGCATGCCGGCGACGATCGGCACCATCGGCAGCACGCACGGCGTGAACGCCAGCAGCAGACCGAATCCGGCAAAGGCGAGCAGCAGCGGCAGCCAGGCCTGGGTCATCGACGGCAACACCGACGCGGCGGACCCGCCGATGTCCGGCGACGCTGCGATGCTGCGCGGCTCGGCGCCCGGCAGTGCCGGCGGCAGATCGGGCCAGGCGATCTGCGGCGTGGCGCCGGCGGTGCCGGCGATCGTCACCGCGGCGCTGCCGAGGTCGACGGCCGCGGTCACCGGCGGATAGCAGATGCCGCGCTCGGCGCAGCCCTGGTAGCCGACGCTGAGCCGCGCGACGCCGTTCAACGCGCCCGCCGGGATCGTGACGGCGAGGCTGCGGTGATACACTTCGGTGATGCCGAAGTTGGGATCGTCCTTGGTGGTGCCTTGCGGCAGTTCCGGGCGCAGCCGGGTGCCGTCCGGTGCTCGCACCACGATCTTGTCGCGGTACAGGTAGTTGCCCGGTGCAATCGTCCAGTTGAGGATCACGCCGTCGGCGGCGGGATCGACCGTAAGCCGGAACGGCTGTTCTCTGGATGCGGCAGTTGCGGTGTTCCCTGCGGACATTACCGCCCCGGCCAAGACCAGCAGGGCGATGATACGTAACAGACGAATGGCCATGATTCCCCGACGCTTGCGAACCGGGGGCAGTCTGGCCGCCCAGCTTAAGCCAGCCTTAAGCCTGAGGCAGCAAGCCGTGATGAGGAGGTGACGGGCCGATGCGAATTCTGGTGGTCGAGGACGATGCGATGATCGCGGACGGCATCCGTGCCGGGCTGTCGCTCGCCGGCGCCAGCATCGACTGCGTCAGCGGTTGCGAAGACGCCCGTGCGGCGCTGGCGGCGAACGAATTCTCGGCCGTCGTGCTCGACATCATGCTGCCGGACGGCAGCGGCGTCGATCTGCTGCGCGCCATCCGTGCCGCCGGCGACACGACCCCGGTGCTGCTGCTGACCGCGCTCGACGAAACGCCCGACCGCATCGCCGGTCTCGACGCCGGCGCCGACGATTATCTCGGCAAGCCGTTCGATCTCGATGAACTGTCGGCGCGGCTGCGCGCGATCATCCGCCGCCGCGACGGCCGCGCAGCCACCTGCCTCGAACACGGTCCGGTCAGGCTGTATCCGGCGGAAGGCAATGCTACGCTGGACGGCGTATCGGTGGCGCTGTCGCGCCGGGAATTTGCCGTGCTGCACGCGCTGATGGAGCGGCCCGGCGTGGTTCGCTCGCGCGCCGAACTCGAGGAGCGGCTGTACGGTTGGGGCGACGAAGTCGACAGCAACGCGATCGAGGTCCACATCCACAATCTCCGCGCCAAGCTCGGCCGCAGCGCGATCGAGACGATGCGCGGCCTCGGCTATCGGATGGCGCCGCGATGATCGGTTCGCTGCGGCTGAGGTTGTTCTTCGTGCTGCTCGGCGCCACCGGCGCGGTGTGGATCGCCGCGGTGGCGTGGATCTATGCGTCCAGCCAGCGCGAGCTGGAGCACGTGCTCGACACCCGCCTGCAGGAAGCCGCGCGGATGGTGGTGTCGCTGGTCGGCAGCATGGAGGGCCGGCTGCCCGAAAAGCTGCCGAGCCTGCGGCCTGCGGCCACGGGCGGCAACTACGAGCGCCAGCTCTCCTGTCAGGTATGGTCGCTGCAAGGGACGATGATCGCACGGTCGAGCGGCGCGCCGGAGCAGCGGCTCAGCGACCAGCCGAGTGGGTTTTCCGAACGCCTGATCGACGGCGAGATCTGGCGGATCTACGCGACGGAGGACGAAGCCAAAGGCTTCAGGGTGCTGGTCGGCGATCGACTCGGTCTGCGCGACCGCCTGGTCACCGACCTGATCAAGGGACTGCTTTGGCCGGCGCTGCTGATCGCGCCGCTGCTCGGGGTGCTGATCTGGGTCAGCGTCCGCCGCGGCCTGCGGCCGTTGCAGGCGATCGCGTCGGATCTGGTCGGCCGCGGCGCCGACGATATGCGGCCGGTCGACGCCAGCCGCGCGCCGTCGGAGGTGCAGCCGTTGACGCTGGCGCTCAACGCGCTGTTCGAAAAGGTCGCGCTGGCGCGCCGGCACGAGCGGGAAATCACCGCATTCGCCGCGCACGAGCTGCGCAGTCCGCTTACCGCGCTGAAGACCCAGGCGCAGGTCGCGCTCGCGGCGAACGATCCGGCGGTGTCGCGGGCGGCGCTCCAGCAGATTCTGCTGGCGGTCGATCGCGCCACGCGGCTGGTGCGGCAATTGCTGACGCTGGCCCGGCTCGACGCGCATGCCGAGATCGACGATCGCACCCGCGTTCCGATGCGCCCGCTGATCGAGGAGGTGGTTCGCGCCACGCCGCGGGCCGGCGGCATCGAGGTGACGATCGGCGACGATCTCCGCGACGTGGTGTGGAATGGGAATCGCGAGTGTCTCGAGCTCGCGATCCGCAATCTGCACGAGAACGCGGTGCAGTACATGCCGGGCGGCGGCGAAGTCCGCTGGCGGGCCGGGGAGTCGCCGCGCGACATCGTGGTCGAGGATACAGGACCAGGAGTCGCGGCGGACGAGCTCGACAAGATCGGTCAGCGCTTCTTCCGCGGCCGCAACAAGTCGGTGGTCGGTAGCGGTCTCGGTCTCGCGATCGCTTCGCTCGCGGTCGAGCGCAGCGGCGCCGGCCTGCATTTCGGCAACCGCACCGACCGCTCAGGCTTCCGCGCCGAGATCAGGCTCCGGTCCGATCGATAGTTTCGCGCCGAGCTCCACGCAATGACGACACGGGGCCTTGATCGCTCATACCTTCTCCAGCGCCGCGACCAGATCTTCGATCAGGTCGTCCTTGTGCTCCAGGCCGGCCGACAGCCGGATGAAGCCTTCGCTGATACCAAGTTCGGCGCGCGCTTCGGGCTTGAGCCGCTGATGCGTGGTGGTTGCCGGGTGGGTGACGAGGCTCTTGGCGTCGCCGAGATTGTTGCTGATCTTCACCAGCCTCAGGGCATTGAGGAAGCGGAACGCCTCGGCCTTGCCGCCTTTCACCTCGAAGCCGACCAGCGTCGAGCCGGCGCCCATCTGCTTCTTCACCGTCTCGGCCTGCGGATGGTCGGCGCGGCCCGGATACACCAGCCGCGGCACCTTCGGGTGGCCGGCCAACGCATCGGCGATCGCGGCGGCGTTGGCGGTCTGCTTCTCGACCCGGATCGACAGCGTCTCCAGACCCTTCAGCAGCACCCAGGCGTTGAACGGCGACAGCGACGGCCCGGTCTGGCGCAGATAGGTCTGGATGTGCTCTTCGATGAAAGCTTGTGTCGACAGCACCACGCCGCCGAGACAGCGGCCCTGGCCGTCGATGTGCTTGGTGGCGGAATACACCACGACGTCGGCGCCGAGCTGCAGCGGGCTTTGCCAGATCGGGGTCGCGAACACGTTGTCGACCACGAGGCGCGCGCCGCCCGCATGGGCGATTTGCGCGATCGCGCCGATGTCGAGCACGTCGAGCGTCGGATTGGTCGGGCTTTCCAGGAAGCAGGTCCGCGTGTTCGGCCGCATCGCGCGTTGCCACTGGTCGAGATCGAGGCCGTCGACCAGCGTCGACTCGATGCCGTA
>NZ_QPFS01000146.1:0-10771 GCF_010906995.1 Rhodopseudomonas sp. WA056
CCCCCACCCCGCGCCGGAAGCCAGCACCTCCTATTTGACGTGCATCAAGGCCGACTCCGGTCGCACCGATCCAAGCTGATGATTGCGTGCAACACACTAACTACGCAAATACCACCCTTTCGACCGCGCCCGACGACGCGTCGGCAGCGCAACGGGAGGGCGGGACGTTCGGCCCGCGCGACGTGAAGGAGTCGCTTTGACCGCCAGCTATCAATCCGTGACCGCCCGCAATGGCGCCTGCACCGCCGATTGCGTGCACGGCGGGTGCCGCCGATGGCAGGTCCGGCCATGACCCATCCGAACAATCAGGCTGCCGCCGCTTTCGTCTCGGTTCTGCCCGGGCGGATCCGGCTGCGGCACCCGCTGCTCCGTGACCGCGCGCGTCACGCCGCGCTCGACGGCAGATTGCGCGTGCTCGTCGCGGTGGACGCCGATCCCTCCGTCGGCTCGTTTCTGCTGCGCTACGATCCGGCCGACACCGCAATGGAGGCGCGCATCCGCAGCGAAGTCGACGCGGTGTGGGCCGCGACGCCGGAAGCCGAACCGCTCGACCCGCACGGCGCCGATTCAGAGCAAGCCGGCCCCGAAAGCGACCCGCTCGATCGATTGCGGCGGCGGGCGCAGACCCGTTCGTCGATCAATCGGATCGCCAAGGTCGGTGCGCTCGCCGGCATGGCCGGGACCGTGGCGGCGCTCGGCGTCAGCCGCAAACTCCATGCCCAGATGGGCGTCGTCGCCATCGCGATGACGCTCACCCACCTCGCGGTGCATTGGCGCCGCACATTCCGTTAGGCCATCCGTGTCCGATCCTTCCGCCGGTCTCCTGCGCTTCACGCGACATTTGCAGATCGCGCACCACCTGCCCGGTCGCATCCGCCTGAAACTGAACGTCCCTTTCGACGGCGAGATGATCGCCATGGCGGACGAAGCCAAGCGTTTCGGCAAGGCGCTGTCGAAGATGGACGGCATCCGATCGATCAGCCTGAACCCGCTCGCGCGATCCTGTGTGGTCGAATACGACCCGAACGGAATTTCGCCTTCGGCCTGGAGTGCCCTCGTATCCGGCGAAGCTACTCCGGACGGCGAGATGCTGCGGAGCCGCCTGCTCGGCCTGTTGGCCGCCTGATAATTGGAAGGACTTCGTCATGCTGCCACTTCTGAGATTTGCGACCGGTGTTTTAGTCGGCGTGATCGGCGTGCAACTGCTCAAGCAGGCCAAGGCGCCCGAAGCCGTGAAGTCGTTCGCCCAAAAGGCGCGCAGCGGTCTGGACAAGGCCGGCGAAGAGTTGCGCGAGGCGACCGTCTCGGGCCTCAGCGCGGTCGAAAAATCCAGCGCCGCGCTCCGCACGAAGCTGTCCGGCGAGTCCGCAGCCCAGGAAGCCGGCCCGGCCGCTGCCGACGCTGCACCGGCGGCGACCGCGACGGCATCTCCCCAGCCCCCGGACGAGACCGCCACGAATGAAAAAGCGTAAAG
Source organism: Rhodopseudomonas sp. WA056 (assembly GCF_010906995.1). Taxonomy (NCBI): domain Bacteria; kingdom Pseudomonadati; phylum Pseudomonadota; class Alphaproteobacteria; order Hyphomicrobiales; family Nitrobacteraceae; genus Rhodopseudomonas; species Rhodopseudomonas sp. WA056. The sequence goes on from NZ_QPFS01000146.1 coordinate 1,475, forward strand.
CGAAAGCGCGCGAAGCGCCGTTCGCTCCTGCGGAGATCGCCACCAACTTCACCCGCGGCATGGTCGCCGCGGGTCTGCTCGCCGCCATCCAGGACGGCCGCATGTCGGGCAAGCCTCACAGCCGCAAGCTGTTACGGCAGTCGTTGCAGGGCGGCGTGGCGCTGGCGGCCGGTGCTGCCGTTGCAGAGAGCATGCGCAGACAGGACTACTTCGGCGCGCTCGCCGCGCTCGCCGGCGGCGCGATCGGCGCTCTGGCCCTGGAGACCTTACTGGCGACCGAAATGACGGTTGCGACAGAACCTGCTGAGGAGATTCGAGTTGGCTAAGAAGAAGGGAAAGCGCGGCAAGGGCCTGAAGCGTCGCGAGATCGAGCAACTGCTCGCGGGACAGCTCAGTCTGGCCGGAAACCGCCAGCAGGGAATGCTCGGCAATCTCGGCGGGCTGCTGCCCAAAGGCCGTAACGAGCAACTCCTGCTCGGCCTGCTGATCGGCGGCCTCGCCGCCTATGTGCTCTCCGACGAGGAGCTGCGCGGCAAGCTGTTCAAGGGCGCGATCAAAGCTTACGCGAGCATGATGGGCGGCGTCGCCGAGCTGAAGGAGCAGTTCGCCGACCTCAGTGCGGAAGTCGAGGCCGAGCAGAGCGGCACCGTATGACCGATACCCGGTGGCTGTCCGGAGTCGAGGTGGTTCACCGCCTGCCGGACCGCATCCGTCTGCGCTACCGCCGCCGCTCCGAAACCTCCGACCCGGCACAGCTCGCTGAGGTCGCAAGGCTGATCGACGGCGTGACGTCGGCGCGCGTCAATCCGCGTGCCGCGTCGCTGATCGTGTGCTTCGATCCGGCGCGCACCGATGCCGACAGTATCGTCGCGACGATCGCGAGCCTCGGCGCGTCGGAAGCGATCACGAAATCCCGGACCGACGACAGCCGGTCGGACGTCGCCGCAACGCTGGCGGTGCTGCTCGGGACCAATGCACTGCCGATGCAGGCGCGTCTGCCCGTCAGCCTCACGGCCGCACTGCCGCTGCTGCGCCATGCGGCGGCCGACCTTCGCAGCAACGGCGTCACCAGCCATGTGCTGGAGGCGATGGCGGTGTCGATCTCGCTGGCGCGCTCCGATTTCGTCGCCGCCAACACCACGACGTTCATCCTGGCGCTCGGCGAGGCGATCGAAGACTCGATCGCCCGCCGCTCCGACGATCTGCTGAAACATCTGCTGCGCCCGACCAGCGACGGCGTCTGGGTTCTGCGAGACAACGTCGAAGTGCAGATTCCCGCCGACGAGGTGACGGCCGGCGACGCCGTGGTGGTCGGTGCCGGGGCGGTGGTTCCTGTCGACGGCACCGTGCTGTCCGGTGAAGCCACCGTCAACGAAGCGGCGATGACCGGAGAGAGCGCGCCGGTCGTCAAGACACGCGGCAGCAAGGTTCTGTCCGGTACCATGCTGGAAGACGGCCGTCTGACGATCTATGCCGAGCAGGTCGGTCGCCGGACCGCGGCGGCGCGCATCGCCGACTATGTCGAGCAATCCCTGACCGCCAAGAGCGAAGCGCAGATCGAGGCCGCCCGCCTCGCCGATCGTCTGGTCCCCACCGTGCTGAAGCTCGCCGGCTTCTCCGTCCTGCTGACCGGCAATTGGCGGTCGGCCGCCTCCGTTCTACAGGCGGACTATTCCTGCGCGCTGAAGCTGGCGACGCCGGTCGCCTTCAAATCCGCGATGTATCATGCCGGCCGGCTCGGCATCCTGGTCAAGGGGGCGAGCGCGCTGGAACGCCTCGCCCAGGCGGACACGTTCATCTTCGACAAGACCGGAACGCTGACCACCGGCTCCTTGCAGGTCACCGATTCGATCACCTTCGACTCCGCCTACAGCGCCGACGACCTGATCTGTCTGGCGGCCTCGGTGGAAGAACATTACTTCCATCCCCTGGCGCTCGCGGTCGTGAACGCCGCCAAGGCCAGGCACGGCCACCATTTCGACCATGCCGAGGTGGAGTTCATCGTCGCCCACGGCGTCGCCAGCGTCATCAACGGCGAACGCATCGTCGTCGGGTCGCGGCATTTCGTCGAAGAGCACGAAGGCATCGACATCTCGCCCTATCGCGAGCCGCTCGACCGTCTGTATCGCGAAGGCAAGACGCTGCTGTTCATCGGCTTCGGCGGCCGCCTGCTCGGCGTCATCGGCCTGAAGGACACCGTGCGCCCCACCAGCGCCGCCACCATCGCGCGCCTGCGCCGCGCCGGCGCCAAACGCATTCTGCTGCTGACCGGAGACCACCGCGACCGCGCGGCCGAAATGGCGGAGGAGCTGGGGCTCGACGGCTACCATGCCGAGCTGTTGCCGACCGACAAGGCCGCGATCATCGCCGACCTCAACGCCAAGGGCGCCAAGATCGCCTTCGTCGGCGACGGCATCAACGACGCGCCGGCGCTGGCAGGCGCCCATGTCGGCATCGCCATGCACAAGGGCGCCGACATCGCGCGTCTCACCGCGGACATCGCCCTGCTCGAGGACGGCGTCGACCGCGTCGCCGATGCCAAGGAGCTTGCCAACAGCGCGATGGCGCGGATCGCCAGCAACTACAAACTCACGGTCGGCCTCAACACCGCGATCCTGGGGCTCGCCGCGATGGGCGTGCTGGCACCGATCGCCACCGCGGTCCTGCATAACGGCACGACGATCGGCATTCTGCTCAACGCGCTCCGTAAGACCGCGCCGGGCCCGCAGGCGGCCGATCGGTCTCGCCGCCCCGATCGCCGGGGCGCTCTGGATCAGTGAAGGGCGCGCCCAACCCGGCCGGGGTGGCGCTGCGCCGACGACGCAAGAAACAGCTCTCGTCGGGCGGCTTCCGCGAACGGCCGCAGCAGATCGTATTCTTCCTGCGCGAGCACCGGTTTATCGTGCAGATTGATCGACGGGCGATAGTACGCCGCGATGATCGCTTCCATCATCCGTTCGGCTTCCAGGATCGTCTCCGGCGCCGCGAACAGCCGCAGCTTGCCGATCACCGCGTAGATGCCAATCATCTTGTTCGGGTCGTCGAGCGAGTTCATCAGCGCATCGACATAGAGCTTCGACGCCTGATCGATGAACTCGCCGAAGATCCGCTCGCGGCGGGTGTTCTCCTGGGCGATGCGGGCGGTCTGTTCCTGATGGCTCTGCGTCAGCCATGCGGTGGTCAGCGTCGCCAGCACGCCGATCGCGGAGCCGAGATCGGCGCGCCGGTCATGACCGTTGCTTGCTCCCCGGCGCGATCCGCCGATCCGGATTCGGCATCGCGCCGGGACGAGGCGATGGCGGATTGCGCAGCCGCGCTCCCGGCGGCTCGAGCACGACCTCCTTCAGATCGTCGCCGGCGAGCACCACTACGACGAACTTCAGCCGTCCCTTCTCCACCTGCAATTCGCCGAGCACGGCGCGGCCGCGGGTCGAGCGTTCGGCGACCATCACCGCGTCGGACATTCCCGGCCCGACCGACTGTAGCGCCACGAGCTCGAACCGTTCGTCGTCGTCCGCATCCACCCGAATTGGCACCGACCGGTCGCTGACGATCGTGCCCGACTCGGCAGAGACGACGCTCTCCCACACCTGCCCGTCACGGCCGGTACGGACGCGATAGATCAGCCCCTGCGCCGCGAGGTCGGTCTCGATCCGCAAGCTCTTGGTCCCCGGGTGAGATGTCTCGGCGATCGCGAGAGCTCGCCCCAGCGACACCGGCGCCGAGCGCACCAGATCGAGCTTCTGCCCCGGATCCGGTTCCGCAGACGGCGCCTCTCCGGCTTCCTGTCCGGTGGAAGGCGCGTTGGGCGCCGTGTCGTGCGCCGCAAACGACGGCTGCACCATCAGCAGCGCAACGGCGACGGCGGACATTCTGAATGCAGTTCGCATCGGTTCGGCTCCGGCCCGTGGCCGCAGGGCGCCCGCCGGCGCGAAACAGAAGAGGCGCGACCGATCACTTGGGGCGGCAGGCGATCGGTCGCGCGCAGCCACAACACGGCGGCGGGAGCACGGCCGCATGTAGCCACGAGGCGCTTGGGCGCCACAACGATACGGTACCAGTTCGTTTCGTTTTGTCAAATGCCGGATCCGGCGTTGGGCGTCGGGATGCCGGCTCGGGCGTCATGGCCTCCACCAAACCATTGAACCGATGCGGATCTCCGAGAAGGATACCGGGCCGTCGGCAGCCGATCCTGCGGTGGAAAACGGCGTTTCGCCGGCGTGAGCGACCTCGACGCATCGGCCGAGGCTCGTCCTTCAGCGCGGGTCAAGCCTCGCGCGGCCGGCGCGCGCGATCCGCCTCAATTGGGCCGGATGCCGGTGAGGAACAGTTTGACGGCGAGGCGGAGCTGACGTTCGCGGTTCTTCTCGTCGATCGGGATTCCGAACATCGTCAGCCGGGTCAGCGGACCGACCACGATGTTGAGGAAGGTCTCGGCCGCCACCATGCTGTCGGGCACGCGAACCAGCCCCTGCTCGCTGAGATGGTCGAACAGCCGCGCCAGCGTCGCCACCGCGCGCCCCCACCCTTCTTCGTGCGCGAGCCGCGCCAACTCCGGAAAATTCGCCGCCTGAAACGACAGAGTCCGCATGATCGCCGTCACTTCCGGCGTGGTTCCGATCTCCTGAACCTGACGGCCGATGCCGACGAACCAGCTTTCGAGCGAGCCGTTCGCCGGATTGTTGCGGCGCTCTTCAACACCGCGCGACAGCGGCGCCATCCAGCGCTCGATCTCGCGCCGCAGCGCCGCCTCGAACAGGCCGCGCTTGTCGGTGTAGCGCGAGTACACGGTCAACTTGGAAACACGCGCCTCCTCAGCCACCGCATCGATCGTGGTCGCGTCGAAACCGCGCTCCATGAACAGCCGGGTGGCGACATCGAGCAGCCGAAGATCGCGCTGAAGGGCGGCGGTCCGGGTCGGGCGACCGCCGCGCGATTTGGCGATGCGCTGCTTCGCAGCGGTGTTCTGCGCTGCGGGCTTCAACATGGTTCGCGTTGCCTCCTGTCGTCACGAGTTGGACGCATTATAACGAGCTCCCGCCCCATGGCCACACGACCATCGGTACTTTGTCCGGGAACACCCTATCGACTCCGATAAAACAAAACGTTATCGTTCTATTTGGGGCATGTGATCGGGGACGGCGTAGGGATCGCGGCTGCAGGCGCGCGATCGGTCCGTCCTCGCGATGAAGGTCGAAGGTCTGAAGATGTCTGTGAACGCCGGCGAACGCGACGAAGTGGTCTGGATCCGGCGCAAGCGCGACGAAATCGATCTGCTCGCCTCCTCGCTCGGTCGCTGGGCGGCACATCTCGACGGCGATGGCCGCCAGGACGCGCACCGTGCGGTCGCGGAACTGCTGTCGATCCGAACGGTGTTCGCCGAACGCCTCGATGCGCTGTCGTCACGCCATTCGATTCCGCCGCAGATCGCCGAGGTCACCCTGGCCAGGCTATCCGACGAATGGGCCAAAGCGGACGACGAAATCAGGTCGTTCCTGTTCGCGCGCGTCGGCGCCCATCGCGGCACGGACGATGCCGCAGCCGACGACCGCTCGGAGCAGCGAAAGGCTGCCGTCCACACCGCTCTGGAGCGGCTGCGTCAGGAATCGCGGGCGGCGATCGACCAGGCCAAGCGCGACCTCGACGTCACCGTCGGACGGATCGCCTCCGAGCAGGTCAGGCTCGGCACCTTTTCCACCACCAGCGACAAAGCGTTGAAGTCGATCAAGGCGAATTTCGAGCGGACCCGCCAGCTTCACGACGAGACTTGGGACAACATCGCCGAGATCTTGAGCGCGCTGTGATCGGTCGCCGTCCGCGCTCGCCCCGCCCGGCTCGTCCGGCGAGCCGCCGCGCCGCAGACCAGATGAGAACCGTTAGCGTCCGCAGGCAGCAGCCGCTGAAGTAACCCAGAGCGTCGCAGATCGACGCTCCGCTGATCGATCCGGCCGACCGGCTAAACTCACCTTTCGTCTAATACATCGGCCATAGGTCACGAAATCGCGCATAATACCGCTCTCTAGACCCAATCTGGATGTTCGATGCGATTCAATCCGCAACGGATTTGCTCTAGGGTATCCCGGTCGTGATTGCGTGAGTGCCGATGACTCAAAAATCGTTATCAAGAGCAGTTCTGGCGCCGTGGCTGCTGGGCGCGACGTTGTTGCTGTTCATCGTCATCGCCGGCGCGCTGGTGCTCAATCTGGTGCGACTGCGCGACAGCTTCGCGTGGGTGCAGCAGACCAACAAGGCCCTGCTCTCGATCTCCGCGATCCAGCAGGCGGTGCTCGAAGCCGAAACCAGCGAGCGCGGCTTTCTGCTCACCGGCGTCGAGACCTATCGCGACAGCTACGCCCGCGCCCGTGATGCGCTCGCCTCGCGGCTCGACGGCCTGCGCGCAGTGCTCGCCGACAATCCCGAGCAGATCGCGCACATCGATGAATTGCGACTGCTCACCGACATGCGCATGGCCCAGCTCGGGCGCGTCGTCGAACTGGGCCCCGACCGGATGCGCGAGGCACTCGACATCCTGGAGCAGGCTCGCGTCGACCGGCTGACCGATCGGATCGAAACCAGCCTGTCGGTGTTGACGCGTACCGAGCAGGCGCTGCTGATTCAGCGGCTGTCGCGACACGACCGCGAAAGCCTCGCGGCGGCGCTGATCACCGCCTGTCTGTTGATCCTCGCCGTCGGCAGCGCCGCGATCGCTGCGTTCCTGCTCGAACATCAGCGCGCGGTGGCGCGGCAGCAGGAGGCCGACCAGCGGCTGCAGGCGCTGCAGGCGGAGCTGCTGCGGGTCGCCCGGCTCAGCACCATGGGCGAGATGTCGAGCGCGCTGGCGCACGAACTCAACCAGCCGCTCGCGGCCGTCACCAACTACGTGCAGGGCTCGCGCCGCCTGATCGAGGCCAGCAGCCATCCCGACAAGGGCAAGATCAGCACCGCGCTCGACAAAGCCGCGCAGCAGACGCTGCGCGCCGGCGCGGTGATCCAGCGGCTGCGCGAGTTCGTCGGCCGCGGCGAGACCGACAAGACCGTCGAGAGCCTGCGGGTGATCGCTGAAGACGCCCTCGCGCTGGCCTCGGTGCTGACCCGCGACCACCCGGTCGATGTCGCGCTGACGCTCGATCCGGCGTTCGACCGCGTGCTGGTCGACAAAGTTCAGGTGCAGCAGGTGTTTCTCAACCTGATCCGCAACGCGTTCGAGGCGATGCGCGAGCAGCGCGACCGCCGGCTGACGATCGGCAGCCGGCTGGTCGAGGACGATATGGTCGAGGTGGTGGTCGCCGACACCGGCCCGGGCCTCGACTCGCTGATCGCGGAGCGGATCTTCCAGCCATTCGCGACCACCAAGGCCGATGGCATGGGCGTCGGCCTGTCGATCTCACAGACCATCATTCAGGCCCATGGCGGCTCGATCAAGGCCGAGCCGGCGCCGGGCGGCGGCACGTTGTTCCGCTTCACACTGCCCAGCGCCGATCTGATCCGCCAGCAGCTCTCGTTCAGCCCCTACGCGGCGGAATAAGCACCGGCCGCGCGCAGTTCGGCGCGCCGCGCGAAGCTGTCGTATAGGCCGGCGACCGCCTGCGGCGCCGCCGCGCGGCAGGCCGCCAGCATCGCCGCAGCCCGGTCCTGGTCGCCGGCGGCGAGCGCTTCGAAGAGGCCGCGGTGCAGCCGTTGCAGCTCGGCAAACCGCTCGGACGCAGCAAACGCTTCGTCGCCGACCAGCGCATACAGCCGGGTCGGCCGCGACTTGCCCTTCAGCCTGATCTCACCGGCCTCCAGCAACGCCAGCGCCGGCGCGGCGCGGGCGACCTCCTCCGAGACCAGCAGATCCGTGCCGAACTCCTTGGACGCGCTCTCGATCCGGGCCGCGACGTTCACCACGTCGCCCATCGCCGAGTAGTTGAACCGCCTCGCAGAGCCCATGTTGCCGACGCAGGCGACGCCGGTGTTGAGTCCGACGCCGATCCGCACCACCGGATCGGCGACGCCGCGCGCGGCGAAGCCGAACGCGTCGGCGTCGTTGAGCCGTTCGACCACGGCGCGCATCTTCAGCGCGGCGCGGCAGGCCCGCGCGGCGTGATCGGGTACGTCGACCGGCGCGTTCCAGAACGCCATGATCGAGTCGCCGATGTACTTGTCGATGGTGCCGAGCTCGTCCTGGATCGCATCCGACAGCGGCGACAGCAGCGTGTTGACGAAATCGACCAGCTCGGTGGCGCTCAGCGCTTCCGAAATCGGCGTGAAGCCGCGCACGTCCATGAACATCACGCTGAGTTCGCGCTGCTCGCCGCCGAGCCGCAGGCCGTCCGGCATCCGTTCGAGCCGGGCGAGCAGATCGGGGGCGAGATACTGGCCGAACGCCTGGCGCACGAACCTCTTCTCGCGATCGGAGGCGGTGTGCAGCACGCGCTCGACCGCGATGTAGGTCAACAGCGTCGCCAGCGACGGATACACCGGATCGATCAGCAACCGGAACTGCGAGAACGCGATCCACGAGCCGCCGATCGCACCGACGAACACCACCGCGCAGGCGATCAGCGAGAACCGCGCACCGGCGAGCAGCACCAGCGCCGCCACCAGCGAGCCGAGCAGCAGCGTCATCACGATCTCGAACCCGCTCGCCCAGTCCGGCCGCTCCAGAAAATCCTGCGCGACGATCTGCTCGATCATCTGCGCCTGGATCGCCACGCCGGGCATCACCTGCCCGATCGGCGTGGCACGGGCGTCGCTCAGCCCGGACGCGGTGGTGCCGACCAGCACGATGGTGCCTTCGAGCCGGTCCCGCATCCGCTCGGTCTGCGCCGGATCGAGCACGTCCTTGGCGGAGACGTAGCGGTCCGGGTGATCGCGATCGACATACAGCCATGCCTCGCCGTCGTCGGTCAGCGGCAGCTTGAACTGGCCGACCCGCATGTCGACCAGCGCATCGTGTCCGGTGGCGTCGTCGCCGGAGGCGCCGGTGCCGCGGACGATGACGCCCTTCTGTCCCTGCGCCACCCGCAGCGCTTCGGCCGCGAGGCTCGGATAGACCCGCGCCCCGTCCGACATCAGCATCGGCAGCCGTCGCACCACGCCGCCGCGATCGCGCGCCGACAGGTTGATCGCGCCGACGCCGGCGGCGGCCTCGTCGAGCAGCGGCAGGTTGGAAACCGCGCCGCGAAACGGCGGCAGCACGTTGGCCGGGGTGACGCCGACGAACGCCAGCCCGGTCTTCACCTACGGACGCGTATCGTTGTCGCGCCGGGTCGCGGCGAAGCCGAGCACCGTCGGGGTCTGCCGCATCGCCGCGGC
>NZ_QPFS01000147.1:0-10531 GCF_010906995.1 Rhodopseudomonas sp. WA056
GTTCCGGTTGAGACCTCCGTGTCCGTGCCACCAATTGTGCGGCAGCGTACCGATCACGTCGTTCTCTCGCTCGGTCACATTATCGTGACAACCCCCCTTGTCAACTTGACATGACACTGACTGTTGTCCGGTTCATTCCGGACATCAGTCCGTAACGGGGCGGCCGCAGCGGGAAATCGGCAACCGCACACCGCCGGCTAGCCGCGCTCGGACGTTCCGCGCCGCGCCGTGCCCAGAACGGGATCGTGGCTGCTGTGCCGCGGCGGGCGATAGGAGATCACCGCGCAGGCGATCGCCAGGATCAGGATGGCGCCGCTCTCGTACAGCAGGTTCTCCGGCGGCTGGTCCTTGCCTTGCAGGATGAGGAGCCGCGAGATCGCCGTGATGGCGATGAACATCGGCAGCGTGATCGGGATCTTCTTGCTCTCGTAGTACACCGCGACCATCGCGATCACCTCGACATAGATGAACATCAGCAGCAGCTCTTTCAGCGTGACGCGGACGTTCAGCACGGTCTCGTAGACTTCCTGCGCCATCGCCACCACGGCGAAAGTGCCGATCAGCAGCAGGAAGGCGTTCTCGATCAGTTGGAAGCCTTTGCGGATCAGCGGCATCGGCGGGGACGGCGGCGGCAGGTCGTTCATCGGCAGGAATCCGGTTGCGGCGCAGCTTTGCGCCCGATCCGGCGGATCTAGCGGATCGGGCGAACAGCGTCTTTGACCCCGTCCCGCACTGCGGAAAAACGCCGCTGCGGCGGATCGCACCGCGCCGCCTCGTTCACGGCATCGGCTGCGCCCGCTCCACCACCGCCTGCTGCGCGCTGGTCTCGATCGCGCCGCGGCCGCGCGCGGCACGCACCTGCGCGATCGCGGTGGTCGGCGGCACGCCGAGTTCGACCAGCAGCCGCGCCGCGATCATGCCGGCGCGGCCGAGCCCGCCCTTGCAATGCACCAGGACGTCGTCGCCGGCGCGCAGCCGCTGCCGGATCAGGCGGCCCTCGTTTTCCCAGCGCCGTTCGAACTCCGCGGTCGGCGGGTGATAGTCCGGGATCGGCAGATGCAGCCATTGCATGGCGCGGCGCTCCACCTCGGCGCCGAGCTCCGGCACCCTCAGCAGCTCCAGTTCGCGCCGCTCGACCAGCGTGAGCACCACCTGCGCCCCCCAGGCCTGGATCGCGTCGAGATCGGCGGCAAGATCGCGCGCCCAGCCGCCGGTCAGTGCCGAATGATCGTGCTTGCCCGGGCAGAAGGTGATGCCGATGCGGCCGTGGTTCGGGCCGGCCCGCACTTCGGCGATCTGCAGCGGATGGGTCTGGCTGGTGCGCAGCGGCGCCATCATTCCTCCATGGTGTCGAAGGCGCGGGCTCGGGCGGTGGCGCCGGCCCCGGTCGCGACGCGGCGGATCAGGTCGTCGCGCCGCGCCAGCAGCAATGCGGTCAGCGCGCGCGCCTCGCCGGTGTCGCCGAGCACCTCGCGAACCACCGCGCCGATCGCGGGCTCGGTCAGCCGCGCCACCTTGGCGACCGAGGCCGCGAGCGCGGGCCGGCTCATCGCGCCGAATACGCCGGCCGCCACCGCGTTGGCGCGGGCGTCGCGCAGCGTGTCGAATTCGATCGCCTCGGGACCGAAGTCGGTCTTGCGCGCGCCGCGGGCGCGATAGGCCAGCGCGCCGCCCTGGTCGATCCGCACCACGCCGCGGTCGCGGGTCACCAGCACGTTGTCGAGATCGGTGCCGAGCACGTCGCGATTGGCGAGCCAGGCGTCGACCGCGAAATCGCCGCACACCTCGGCGGCGACGCCGTTGTCCGGAAATGCCAGCGCTTCGCCGAGCGAGGCGCCGCGCAGCATCGCGCTGGCGACCGCAAGGCCGCCGTCGCGCCGCACCAGCTCGACCTCGGCGACGCTGGTGCCGGCGAGCCGGTACAGCCGGTTGGCCAGCACCTCGTTGCGGGCATGATCGTCGCTCGGCGGGGTTTTGACATACCAGGCGCGGCCGTGCGGATCGGCGAACAGCCCGCCGGCGTTGGAGCCGGCCTGGCCGCCGATCGCGGTCCAGCCGTCGGCGTTCCGCAGGCTCGGCGCGGTGTCGCTGTCGTCCGGCATGAACTCCCCGAGCAAGCTTCAGCGCAGGCGATTTGCGCGAAATCAAGCGACATCGCGCCGCCCGCCGACTAGCGTAGCGCCGCTGCGGCGGCGCGCAACATCGACCAAACGCTGACGACGGGGAAGCGAGGCGATGTCGTTATCGAAGATGTGGGGCTTGCTGACCGGGCGCGACCACCGCGCCGCGAGCAGCATCGATTGGGATGCCCGCTACGGCACCGACACCCGCTCCACCGTCGACCTGCACGGGCTGACCATTGCGCACGACAGCCGCCGCTTCGGCGAGCGCTATCAGGCCAGCGATCCGTCGGCGCTCGGCGACGCGGTGGCGTTCGCCGGGCTCGATCCGCGGCTCTATCGCTTCGTCGATCTCGGCTGCGGCAAGGGCCGGATGCTGATCGTCGCCGCCGAGCTCGGCTTCAAGTCGTGCGTCGGCGTCGAATTCGCGGGCGAGCTGGCCGCGACCGCGAAGGCCAACGTCGCGGCGGCCGGCTTCAGGGCCATCTCGATCGTGCACGGCGACGCCGGTGCCTACGCGTTCCCGGAGCAGCCGTTCGTGCTGTATCTGTTCAATCCGTTCGGCAAGCCGATCATGGAGCGGGTGCGCGACAATCTCGCGAAGCTGCGCCGCGCCGACTACTACGTGATCTACAAGAACCCGCGCGAGCGCCGGATCTTCGACGAGATGCCGGCGCTGCGCTATCTCGGCACCCCGCCGGCGCACAAAGGCGTGTGGGGCGTGCATGTCTGGGCGCCGCGCGGCGCGTAGTTCGTCCGGTCGAGATTCCGGGTTCGCTCGCTGTCGTGAGCGCCCCGGAATGACTCGGGGGCGCCACGCGTGCGCCTCCCCACCCGCCGTCATTCCGGGATGCGTGCGAAAGCACGCAGACCCGGAATCTCGCGATTGTTACGAAGGAAGATGCCGCCAAGCGCGCGGCGGTCGCGTGCACGAGCACGTCGAGATTCCGGGTTCACGCGCTGGCGCGCGCGCCCCGGAATGACTCGGGGTGGGGCAGAGCGCCAGACGCCGAGCACGCTCGCCAAAAGGCACCGTCATTCCGGGATGCGTGCGAAAGCACGCAGACCCGGAATCTCGCAGTTGTTACGAACGCGTAGCCGGAGATCCGCTTGTTGCCGATCAGGTCGCTGAACACGCGGCGGCCGGCGGTGCGGCCGAGGTGCTGACGGTCGGCAGCGCGGCTTCCCAATGGCCCGACACCATCAGGATCGCGCGCGGCCGCGCCGGCAGCGAGGCCAGCACGCCGGACAGATAGGCGCGCAGGCCGTCATAAGCGTGCGGCCCGAACCTGCGCGGCGGCTCCATCCAGAAGCAGGGGCCGCCGCCGTGCGACAGGAAGATGGAGGGTTGACGGGGCATCGTCGCAATCTCCCTGTTTTGAAGTCGTCACTCAGCCAAAGTCACAGCACCCGGCAGGCGTCCTCGAACGAAAGCCGCGGGTTGCGCGGAAACAGCTTGTCGGCGTCGCCGTAGCCGATGTTGCACAGGAAGTTCGACTTCCAGCGGCCGTCGGGGAAGAACTCGGCGTCGAGCGCGGCGTGGTCGAAGCCCGACATCGGCCCGGCATCGAGCCCGAGCGCGCGGGCGGCGAGGATCATGTAGGCGCCCTGCAGCGCCGAGTTGCGCTTGGCGGTCTCGGTGATCAGCTCCGGCTTGCCGACGAAGCTGCTGCGCATGTCGCGCGAAGGAAACAGCTCCGGCAGCAGGTCGTGAAATTCGCTGTCGTAGGCGACGATCACGCAGCACGGCGCTTGCTTCACCTTGTCGACATTGCCGGGCGCGACGCTGTTCAATAGCCGCGCCTTGGCGTCAGTGCTGCGCACGAACACGAAGCGGCCCGGATTGCTGTTGGCCGCGGTCGGCGCCCATTTCAGAAGATCGTACAGCGCGCGAATGGTGTCGTCGGAGACCGGCTTCGGCGTCCAGGCATTGTGGGTGCGGGCCTGGACGAACAACTGGTCGAGATGGGGGGCGGGCAGCGCAGTGCTCATGAATGGTTTCTTTGTGAGGCAAGGGGAGATGCGCCCGCCGCCGGATGCGACGGGCGCGGAGAGTCGAAAACGATCAGTTCTGCTTTTCGAACGCGGCGCTGATCTCCAGGCCGACCTCGTCTCCGATCAGCGGCAAATAGGTCTTCACGCCGAACTCGCTGCGCTTGATCGTGCCGGTGAGATCGAAGCCGACCGTCACCTTCTTGTTCAGCGGATTGACGCCGGCGCCGTGCAGCCGGGCGTCGAGCGTCACGGCCTTGGTGACGCCGTGCAGCGTCAGCTCGCCGGTGACCTTGGCCTGGCGCGGCCCGGTGACGGTGACCTTCTGCGATTTGAACAGGATCTCCGGATGCGCCTTGGCGTCGAGCCAGTCGGCGGCCTTCAGCTCCTCGGTCAGCTTGTCGACCGGGGTGTTCACCGAGGCGGTCGGCAGCTTGATGTCGAACTTGCTCTTGGCCGGGTCGGCGCCGTCGAGCTGCAGCGTGCCGGAGACGTCACCGAGCCGGCCGCGGAATTCCGAGAAGCCCATATGCGACACCACGAAGCCGACCTGGGTGTGGTCGGGGTCGATCGCGTAAGCGCCGCTCTCGACCTTCACCGGCTCGGTCTTTGCCGCCGGGGCCTTGGCGGCCTTCGGTGCGGTCTCGGCGAACGCGGCGGGCGCCACCGCCAGTGCGGCGGCCAGGATCGGAAACAGCAGGTGACGTCGGATCATGAGTGTCCTCCAGTTTGGCTGTCGGTCTGACTTAAGAGCCCCGGCAACCCGAAGAAAGTGATGAAGTCTTGTCGATCTTCATCTAAAATTTCGATGATGAATGACGGTCTCACCCTCGACCAGATCCAGCTCCTGCTCACGGTGGCGGAGGAAGGCAGCTTTTCGGGCGCCGCCCGCAAGCTGCGGCGGGCGCAGTCGGCGGTCACCTACGGGGTGCAGAAGCTGGAGCGGCAGATCGGCGTCGCGCTGTTCGATCGCTCGCAGTACCGGCCGGTGCTGACCGAGGCCGGCCGTGCGCTGCTGGCGCGGGCGCGGCGGATCGCCGAGGAGACGGCGGCGTTTCGCGATCAGGCCCGCAGCCTCGCCGGCGGGCTGGAATCGGAACTGACGCTGGTGCTGGACTCGATGTTTCCGATGCCGCGGATGGTCGATGCGCTGCGCGCCTTCACCGATGCCTTCCCCACCGTGACGCCGCGGATCTTCGTGCAGTCGCTCGGCGCCTCGGCCGAGCTGGTGCTGAACGGCACCTGCATGATCGGGCTGGTGCCGGAGCCGTTCAGCGATCAGCCCGCGCTGAAGCGCTATCCGCTGTCGACCGTCCAGCTTCTGCCGGTGGTGGCGCAGCATCATCCGCTGGCCGCGATCGAGGGCCCGATCCCGACCGACGTGCTGCGCCGCTACGTCCAGCTCGTGCTCACCGACCGCTCGGCGCTGACCGAGGGGCGCGACTACGGCGTGCTGTCGACCCAGACCTGGCGGCTGGCCGATCTCGGCACCAAGCACGCGATGCTGCTGGCCGGGCTCGGCTGGGGCAGCATGCCGACCCATCTGGTGGCGGACGATGTCGAGGCCGGCCGGCTCAAGCTGATCCAGCCGCTCGAATTCGAAGACCGCACCGCCCGACTGGTGATGACCGCCGCGCACCTCGCTGCACGCCCGCTCGGCCCCGCGGCGCAATGGCTGCTGAACTACCTCCGCGCCCAGAGTCCGCGGGGCTGAGACCGTGCTCCTGAGAGCCCGACTGGAAATGCGGGCAATGAAATCAAGCACGTTCGTTTCAACCCGTCATGCCCGGCCTTGTGCCGGGCATCCACGTCTTGCAGCGAAACCATCAAGAAAGGCGTGGATGGCCGGGGCAAGCCCGGCCATGACGAAACTAATCGTCAATTGAACGGCTTATGAAAGCCTTTTGAATTTGCTGCCCGTATTTCCGGTCAGGCTCTAAGAACGCGGGCAGCGTCCGGCTGCGGCTTCAGCTCTTGCCCGACGCTGCGAAGGTCCGATCGGGCGACAGCTCGGCGTCGTACGCCATTTCCATCACGATTTTGAACAGCCGGTCGCAGCGCTCGTCGGGCGCGAAGTGGGTGTCGGTCCTGATCCAGCCGAGCGCCTTCTCCCAGCTCGGCGAGCGGCCGATATAGGCCATCGCCCAATTAGGAAACTGCCGGCTCTCGACCGCTGCGGCCGACATCACCTGGATCTTCCCGTGACGCCGGTCTTGCCGGATCGCTTCGAAGATCCGCTCGACATGATCGCGCGGCCCTTCCAGCACCTGGGCGAAGAAGCCGCAATTGAAGATCAGCGCGCCGGTGATGTCGAACGCGTCGTTGTTGCGGCGGGAGCTGGCGAGGATGCGTTCGATTTCAGCGGCGACATCCGCGACACCGCCCTCGATCCGATTTTCGCTGACATACAGCAATCGATACAATTGCGCCGATTCAGTCATCACCGCGATGGTTTAGACGGCGCAGCGCCGTCAGCCAATCCTTCCGCGCCATTCAGGAGCGCCGTGTCCGCTCCCGCCTTGCGCCGCATCAAATCTCGTTGCGCCGGCTCTCGCCCGTCGTTCCGGAGCGCCGACGCCGGCGAGCGACCCGGCGGATCGGCGAGGCAGGCGGGCCGACCGGCCCTCAGCCCGGCACATGCAGCAGCCGGTACGCCACCGCCACGGCGAGCGCGATCGCGGCCCAGATCAGGATGTGATTGAGACGTTGGCCGGCACTGGCTCCGCGCAGCATGCCGCGGCCGATGAACAGCATCAGCGCCGACAGCATCGCGACGCTGACCACGGTCGAGGATTCGAACAGCTCGCCGCCATAGGCGGTATCGTTGACGATCGCCGCCACCCCGCCGGTCACCAGAATCGCAATCAGAACCCATAAGTACACCATGCGCGAAGTCTCGGCCGCGCCGCGCGCCCCTGTCAATGCGGGGCAGCGACGCGGGGGAAGGGCGCTCCGCAGCTCCAGCGTATCGCGGCACGACGTCCTCTCCCGGCGTCATTTCCGGGATGCGCGCCTCCGGCGCGCAGGCCCGAAATGACGTGGAGAGAGGATTGTAGAGTTAGGCTGAGCAGGTCATTCCGGGGCGCTCGCGAAGCGAGCGAACCCGGAATCTCGACGTTGTGGCAAGGATCGCCGCGAGGCGATCAGAGCCAGGGATTGAGGATGGCCGCGCCGGCGCGTTCGAACTCGCGAACGTCGCGTGAGACCGCGGTCAGCCCGTGATGCAGCGCAGTGGCGGCGATCATCAGGTCGGGTTGGGAGAAGGTGCGACGCTGCTTGCGTCCCTCCTCGACGAGCAGCCGCCATTTCACCATCACGTCCTCGGAGAGCGGCAGCACGCGCTGCTCGAACATCGGACGCACCCGATGGGTCAGCCAGTCGTTCAATTCGGCGCGCTTGCGGACGTCGGCGGTCCGCTCGATGCCGAAACGCAACTCGGCCAGCGTGACGACGCTGATGAACAGAAAGTCGAGGGGCTGCGCTGCCAGGAAGGCAATGACCTTGCGTTCCGGCTTCGGTCGCCGAAGCTCCGACAGCACATTAGTGTCGAGCAGAAAGCCGGTCACAGTTCGACGTCGCGCACCGGCATTCGCACGCGCTTCGGCGTCAGCGGAATCTCCTTGTGCGGCGAGGCCTGCATCGCTTCGACCAGGGCGGCGCCGGTGCGGTCACCCTTCAGCCGTCGGAATTCGTCGGCCGCCACCACCACGACCTCGTCGCGGCCGTGCACCGTCACCAGTTGCGGACCCTCGTCCCGCGCCCGGCGCACCACCTCGCTGAAACGCGTCTTTGCGTCCTGCAGCGGCCATCGGGCGGCGGGAGGGGCGGATTTCACGGGCGGCTCGGTTCTGGTCATACTGACTAGAATAGGACGAAGCCGGGATTTTTCAAGCGACGCGTAACGAATAGGGCGAGTTAGCGCAAAGGCGTAATCCGCCGATGTGCGACGCCAATGACGACGGCATATTACGCTGCGATAATCCGCCCGCTATGAGCTTGAAGCACGAGCCATGCCGTAGATCGCAGCGCGCTCCCTCTCCCGCTTGCGGGAGAGGGCTGGGGTGAGGGCGACGCGGGCAGTGAGTCAGCGTGGAGTCCGTATGAGGGTCGCGAAACGCGGGACGAAGCGCGGCTCACAGATCGCGATAGGCCGCTTGGTCGGATGCCGAAAGCCATTCGGAGAATGCCGCGAACGGATCAATGCCCCGTACCGGGAGTCTCGTCCGACGCGGCGTAAGTTCGACATCCCGACAAGGCGACGCCTGCATCGCATCGACCAGATCGCGTCCGGTCCGAGCCATGTCCGGCGCGGCTGTGCCGGTCGTCCCTTCGGCGTTCCGAGCGATGCCGGACGGCCTCCACTTGTTCGTCATAGAAGGCGGCCATGCGAACGACCCCGTGGTCGCTTCGCTCGCGCGGGCTATGCTTGCTAACTCTTTGGCGGCAACTTCACTCGACCCTCAGTGAAGAACAGCGTGTATTTCTCGAGTCTCCGACAGTGGGAAAGTAAGATCTTAGCGGAAAGAAGTGGGTGTTGATGTGTGAGTAGTTCTATTAGCTCGTAGTCAATTTCTAGAAGTTCCGAGATTTTGGAGCTATATCTTCGGATTTGCTCTGTCGATGCTAGCGAGATTCCGTAAAAGTCGGGACCTGCCTTCAATAGGCCCATCTTGCTCAGATAGGAATGTAGATCCTTATAAAGTTCTCGAATCTCGTTGAGATTTTTATTGTAGATCGTGAAGGCTTGAATGAGTTCCTCAAGTATCTCTCCTCTTCCTTCAATTGTTACGTAGCCAGGAGACTCTTTCTTGATTCCCCCCATTGCCAGTCGTTCGTCGATCCCGAGGAGGTTCTTGAGGTCTGTATAAAAGCTCACATAGCTTGAGCCCCCTCGCAGGGCGTGTTCGGTAAATGCATCAATCAGTTTTCTTTGCTGTTCAATGGTTGCGTTTGGCGAGGTGAATTTCTTCAAGCCGAGAAAGAATGAATACAGATCGTTGATTTTTCCGAAGAAGGTTGAAAGGTCTGTTGGAGACCATGAACCGTCGATCAGGTAGGTTTGTTTTTGTGATGCTTCAATGGGATCTACGTCTAGTGCATGCGTATGATTTCGCGCGAAAAAACCTGCAGCCGGCAAGTGTTCTTCGTTTGTGTACTCAGCTTGGGAGGCGATCCTCAATGGTATTGATCCCGCAGCGTCCATTTTTCCCAAATCGAAAATGTACCACTTCTTCCATTTTGGCATTAGAAATAGATAGCGGAGATCAACAAATTCGCGGTGGTATCGCTGAAGTTGTGTGAAGGAGATTTCAGCTCCAAGGAATGGATAGTCATAGCCGTATTTGTCGATCGCCACGCCAATGATCTTTGCATCGAATCCGTGGTCGAGCAGAACTACTT
This sequence comes from Rhodopseudomonas sp. WA056, assembly GCF_010906995.1. Lineage (NCBI taxonomy): Bacteria > Pseudomonadati > Pseudomonadota > Alphaproteobacteria > Hyphomicrobiales > Nitrobacteraceae > Rhodopseudomonas > Rhodopseudomonas sp. WA056. Next base: position 9,513 of record NZ_QPFS01000147.1, read on the forward strand.
GTGGCTCGTCTAAATGAACAAGCGTGCCGACAAGTCGAGCGTGGAATTTTTTCCATTTCTTTTCGGCCGAGATATTCATAGGGGCGCAACTTCAAGTGCGATTGGTGAGGCGTTCTTAAATCTCCAAAAGTGAACGTGCTTACCGTTTGATTGCGTATAGCCGCACTGGTCTGTTATGCGTAATCTCGCAATGAACCTGTACTTCTTCTTCGGCTTTGGAAGAAGGTGGTATGATTTGTTGTGACTCAGGAATAGTGAGCACGACGACCACTCACACAACGTGACGCCGGGTGGAGGCTTCTTATTGCTAAGGAATGCATGCGATCGGAAATCTGCTTCGCTGGGCGGGTTGGAATCCACGTACCGCCAAGCATTTTCGTAATTCGCACGTACTGCTTCGTCCGGCGGACATGCTGGAGGAAGCGATTCTGTGAACTCATCAGCAGGCGTTTGAATATCGCTCATGATTTCTCCTTATCTGGTGAGTTGCAAATTGGTCAACTGCACACATGGATGTGCGCGGTCTGAAAAAGCTCTTGCTTAGATCGGGAAATTGATTATATTCCTATTCATCCCGCCCCATCGAGGGGCGCGTTGCCGGGACGCTGGTCGTCGCGGGGCGGGGTGTGGCGCCTGCGGGTGTGGGGCGGACGTCGCCCTGTACCTCCGGGAGGCTGAGGGTCGCCGTCCGCCGCTACTACGAGCGGCCGCCGCGACAGAGGCTGGACGGGTACGGTAGAGGCCGGGGAAAGCCCGCAAGCTCGCCGTGTCCCGGAAGCACGGTCCTTCAGCCAAAAGTCGCCACGGTGGAGCGTCGAAAGACGTTTCCGCGGCGCTCGCGCTTCGGCGATCCGAGGCATGAGGCCGCGGGTACTACCAAAGGCGCGTCTTTCGGCGCTCCACCTCCCTCGGCCCGATGGCCGACCGGAGGCCCCCTGAACCCACCACTCACGCAAGGCTTTTGCGGGCAACGCCGCCGCATGCGCGCGCGCCCGCTGCTATCAGCATCAGGAGGGAGC
>NZ_QPFS01000148.1:0-10458 GCF_010906995.1 Rhodopseudomonas sp. WA056
TAAGAGACAGGTGCATGGTCGGCGACGGCAGCGCGATGTACACCGTGCAGGCGCTGTGGACCCAGGCGCGCGAAAATCTCGACGTCACCACCGTGGTGTTCGCCAATCGCAAGTATCAGATCCTGCGCGGCGAGTTCGACGGCGTCGGCGCCGGCAAGCCCGGCCAGCGCGCCGAGGACATGCTGACGCTGGACCGCCCGGATCTCGACTGGGTGGCGCTCGCCAAGGGCATGGGCGTGCCGGCCAAAAACGTGTCGACCGCCGACGAGCTGAACGCGGCGCTCGCCGCCGGCCTTTCCAGCGGCGGCCCGAACCTGATCGCGGTGCAGATGTAGTCTCGCCGGCGCCGTCCTGCGGATTCGCGTTTCGGACAGTTGTCGAACCGGTCGCCGGCGACGTAGCCTGCCGCCGCGGCCGGGCATGGCCGCGGGTGGAGCTGGCATGAAGCGCTATCTGATCTTTGCTGCGATCGGTCCGTTGATCGGCGGTCTGCTGCTGTTGTTCGCGACGACCTATCTGTCGGGCTATTGGGCGCACACCAACCTGATGGAAGTGAAGAAGTTCTTCGTCGTGTTGTTCAAGTCGCTGCAATACAGCTATCTGTTCGGCCTGCTGCCGGCGCTGATGATGGCGGCGATCGACGAGATCGTCTGCCACATCCGCCGCATCGGTCCCGCCGTCCGCGTGGTGATCGTCGGCGTGATCGGCTTCGTCGCCACCGCCTTCATGTACGGCAATCGCGGCGCCGATGCCGGCGTCCTGCAATTCGTGCTGTACGGCCTGGTCGGCCTGGTGCCGGCGATGCTGTCGTCCTGGCTGGCGCACAAATTCTGCGCGCCCGTCACCGCCGAGACCAAGCAAGCCTCGGCGTGAGCGGGCCGGCACTCAGCGAACCACCCCCACAGGATGGGCTGAGCGCAGCGAAATCCGTCACGTCATCGCAGGCTGGCTGTCGGGCACGTGCGACAGGCACGGCACCACGGTGAGAAGCCGCGTCGCGCCGTCTCGAACCATCCGCACGGGCGGTGTCTTGTTCGCTCAGCGGGCTCCCGCCGCCGCTTCGCCCCAGCCGCTCAGGCTTTCGATCGCATTGTCCTGCAGCGCGCCTTCGAGCTTGGCTTTCAGCTCGGCATGGCGCGCCCGCGCCGCGGCCGCATGGTCGGCGGTCATGCCGCTGTCGAAGGCGCGGACCAGCGGGCTGAGCAGCAGAAACTCCTCGGTCTCCTTCTGCGTCAGGCCGGCGATCACGGTGGAGCCGCGGGCGTCCTTGGTCAGCGCCCGGATCTGCTCCAGCCACTGCCGCAGCGAAGTCTCCTGCTCGAGCAACGCGTTGATCTTCTGATCGATGGTGTGAGGCATGGATCGCTCCCTTCCCGACGATGGACAGATGCCATCTGCGATCGTCGCTAAACGAGCGTGCAGTGCGGCCGCATTGTGCCGGATCAATTGCTGCGGTGCGATGGTGTGCGGCGTGGTGGCGCGGCGGTTCGTGCAGGGGGCGGGTACGGGGCAGCTCACTGAAGAGAAAATACATCTCCAGATCAGATAATGAGGACGGCTCACCCCAGATCAAAAAGACCCTCGCTGGTTTGGCTAGACAAGAAGGAGGCAAATGATGAGATTGCCTTCGCCGATTGCGATATCAAGAGCTTCGCGGCGAGGCCGCCATCCTTCTCTTCTGCAATCTCAGCGTAAGTCCTTCCCCCCTGTCCATCGGGGCAGAAAACCACGTCCCAATAGAAACTTCGAGACCCACGCGCCTCATTAGCTATCGTCCCGTGTGTCTCGCCTGAAAATGTCCGAATGGACATGCCGTCGCAGTACCCAATAACAGCCCTGGCTATCGCTCCTTCCCCTCGCGAACCGGTGCGCGTTAAAAACTCCTCGGGCGTCAAGGCGTCCCACATGGGTTGTGTCAGGCCGCCCGGATAACCGGCGTCCAAGTGAGCATCCAGTACTATCCCTGCGTGCTCCACGATGCATGGCGCCAAAAGTCGCTGATATGCCGAGCGAGCTTTGTGACGAACCATGGCTTCCAAATCGATCTCAAGTGGTTCGTCCGTAGGAACTTGTGATAATCGAAAGTCGATAAGCTCTCCGATTTTCATCATCCTTCCGTCCGCGTGCTTAAATTCGGTCGCGGCGGAAATGATCGACAGCTCTTCCTTTTTGAAGACGCTACGTGTCGCGTAGAATATTGTTGCCTGCTTCATGAGATGAGGTCGTCGATAGCTTCAACAATTCCAAGTGTTCGGTCATCTCCGAAGGTTGGAATCACATCCATGTTTCGCCTGCGGAAAAGTGTGTACTCAAAGTCAGAGGGATTGTGTACGATTATATAGGCCCTTCTGCCGGACGGATTATTAGGAAGCGTTTTCAGCATCGCGTTCAAAAAGTCGAAGAGATATCCAATGTTCAGATCTCTGAAGCTGTAGCCGATAAAGACGGCTGCGCGTCCGAGTAGGTCTGACCTAAGCTTTAGATCAAGCGGGTCTTCTAGGCGCATTCGTTGGTAGTAATGTCCTTCAGAAAAAACCATCTGGTTCGGTGAATTGAAATCACCATGAAATTTGACGACTTCGACTTCATTTCCGGATCCGCCCATGTCTCGTTCTCCAGAAACAACCTGAACTGTTCGGCCGGAGAGGCGGATCGCTCGTTCGATGAAATCATCATAATTGGTGGTGTAGAATTTCGAACACTTCATCATGCGTGCGAGAGCGCAATGAATCGTGGATCTCTTAATGGCTTCGTCGGGCGCATCAAGTCGTCGAACAAGCCAATTCGTCAATGGTGCAAAATTTCCAATCTTTGTCCCGAAGTATTCCAAGATTTGGAGGTCCGTCCCTCGATACCGCAAGAGGTCGGGGTCGTCGTACCCAAGTTGTCTACATGCCTCGTCAATAACTTTGGACCACGATGGACCGTTCTTCTCACCGTTGTCAGATCTCCAATTTACGGAAATCGAGGCGCCTGCGCCGATAAACGGGAGAACGCGGCCTTGGCGGTAGAGCTTTTTCAATTCTCCAGGACATGTCGTCTTCATGGTCGTTCCGCCACTAAGCGGGTGAGCGAATGGTGGTGTGGTATTTGATTGTGAGGATGTGTTTCATGCAAAAGTGTGTCGCTCGAGTATTGAAGGGTCCAGTCTGAAAATTGCTGTAAGTACCAATCGTGAGGGAGAAGAAGAGGCTCAAAATTTGGGTGAGCGCTGAAGTCGTGGCTGCCGTCATTGAACGTGACAAGCAGATAAGAGCCGTTCTTTTTTAGGGCTTTCTTAGTCCTAGAAAGGACGGTTCGTACTTCGTCGGGTGAAGCGAGGCAGTGGGTCAGGCCGTAAGAAATGACGACGTCGTAGTGGTCGGTTGGGAGGTCGAAAGATAGGACGTTGGCGTTGATCCAATTAATGGGTAGGCAAGTGAAAGCTGCCTTTCCGTTCGTAATTGCCGCTGCGGAAATCTCTAATGCATCAACTTTGGCGCCGGCTTCGATAAATGCTGCCGCGTTCTTGCCTTCGCCTGCGCCGACATCAAGCACTCTGAATCCGGAAGCATTCTTAGAGTTGAGGTACTTCTTTACGAGGCTTCCGGGTGAGGATCCCCAGAAGCAAGGTACGGCGAGATAGCCGTCGTCGTATCCGCCGCATCTTGTCTCATCGGCCATTCAGTTTCTCTGTCAGCTGCTCTAATGCTTGCTCATATGCGCCAAGTCCAAACCAGTTAAAGGTGATGATGTCGGCTTCTCCAATCATGTATCTAATTTGACTCTCTACGGGGGCTGTATATAGCGCGATAAACGCGGAGAGTGTCGTTGCCTGCTCTCCATGTCCTTCGCGATCGCGATACATTTCGAAGGCTGTGTCGGGCGGGGTGTAAACGTAGAGCATGACGACAGGTAGCTGGCTGGTGCTCTTCAATGCCTCTAATGTCTGAGGGTGTCTAATTCCGTCGATCAGCACGCGCGGTGTATTTGCTTGTTCAGCTTCGTGCGCCAATCTAGAGCCAAGAGTTGTGGGGCCGTCCGTTGTTTCGATGAATCGTTGAGCTGCAGATTGAAAATCGTGACGGGGGGACTCGGGGACGGGTGGGATGCCCATCAGCTTCGCCAAGATATTGCCGCTGTTTATCTCGGTATAGCCATATCGCTGGACAAAGAATTTGCTTGTGGCAGATTTTCCCGATCCGATTGATCCGACAATGCATAGGATATGCGGTTTCCCGAAAGCGCTTCGGTTCTGAATCTTGAACCCTGGCACCATTGCCATTGAGCTGGGGTAGAATTTTCGAATTGTTAGCTGCGACCAGTATTCGAAGTCGGACAGGTTGATGGTGTCTTCAATCGTATCGAGCCAGCGTAGGCGATTTATCGAGGCCTCGCCGCGTGACACTCGTCTCCAATTGCTCCAGTCTTCAACCCAGTAACGCATAACAACGGCGAAATGCCGAACGCCGACGTCCGATGAATTGTCGTTGATAATGCCTAGATATTCGAGTGCGTGTGGATCGATGTTGGGGCGGCCGCTTGGGAGCAGAAGCTCTTCTCCGATCTCTCGGGCTGCGTTCTGGCGGATTCCCAAATCGTTCACCGAGAAGAGTGTGCGGTCGTCGTCAGTAACGTGACCTCCAAAACCCACGCAATGAGCGCCTCTAAGGAAGCTGGCGGCTCGATTGTAGAGGCCTCTCCGAAACGAGAGTATTTTTGATTGATGCTGAATGACGGTATAGGTGATCACTTGTTTGTAGTCATTGCGGGTTTCTGCGAGTGTCCGCGGAAGATATTCAAAATCTGAGTTGCGAATAAACATAAGGGGGTCGCTGACGCCAATGCGGTCGATTCCCTGAAAATCCAAGTATTTGGAGCAATAGCCTTGCGAGAGGCATAGGACGTTTTCTGTTGAGGCGATCGGCTCGCGTCTTTCGGCAGTGTAGATCTTGAGTGGCTGGGACTTTCCCCCTGGTGCGCCTTCATAATTTTGTAGGAGCTCTCGAAGAAAAAACTTGCCCCTGCTGGTTCTAACGAAGGCTGATGATGGGTTATTCAGGATGTCCAGGCTCAGTCGTGCTTGCATCGATTTCTGGGGAGTCCGGCTGAGTCCGGTGGCAGGGAAAAGACCATCCTCCAGCCCATAGTTCACGAGCTCGCGCGCCTTCAACGGCCTTCTGTGCTTCCGAAGAACGGTCTGTGCCACCCAGAGGTAAGTAATGTCGTCCACAGGAGTCCAGTTTGCAAAATGGAGTGATTATTCTACTCGTTACTTCGGGCGGGTTGAAGGCGGTTGTCGATAACTCCTGTTGATTGTGTAATTTCGTCGGCGCGTCAGCTGAAGTGCTAACCTGTGCGTCGTGCGGCACCGTGGAGCTGGGCGCCAATGATCAGATCGGCCATTTACGGCGGGATTTGAATTGGTGCCTCGGGAGCTCAAGGAGTTTTCAGGTGTGTGGTCCGTTCAGACCCGTAGATAATCAGGCGTGATGTTCAGTATCCGTCTTGCTCTGCCCTCAAAACAAACGAGGCAGACAAGCTGGCTTGATTGGGCTGTGACGGATTAGGATAATGGTGGGCGCACAAGGGATCGAACCTTGGACCTCTCCCGTGTGAAGGGAACGCTCTCCCGCTGAGCTATGCGCCCGGGACCGGTTGGGGACTAGGGGCCGCGAAGCGGCCGGTCGAACCACCGTAGAGGCGCGATTTACGAAGTGCGGGGCGGGGGTGTCAAGCGGCAACGGCCGGCTTCGGCAGATTTGCCCAGATCGTCGCCGGATGCGGCGCGGGTCAGCCGGTCTGGCGGGCGCGCGAGGCGTGGGATTGCAGCGCGCGGATACGATCGGCCAGCGTGCCGCCTGTCACCACCGGGGCGACGGTGGCGCCGGCGCTCTTGGTACCGTTGGCGGCCTTGCCGCCCTTCGCCGGCCTGGCCGGTGCCGGCTGCGCCGTCAGCATCGCCTGGATCGGCGAATCCGGGCCTTCGAGCGTGATCGCCAGCTTGGCGACCTCGGCGGCGATGTCGTTGATCCGCTCGCGCAGCAGCGCGTTCTCCATCCGCTCGGTTTCCCACGAGCTTTCCGCCTGCTGCTTCAGCGCCACCAGCTCGCGCTGCGCCCTGGCGCGCTCGTCGCGGGCCTGGGCGAGCTGATCTTCCAGCGCGGCCTTGTCGTTGCGGATGCGGGCGAGGTCCGGCGATTTGCGGCTGGCGGCGTCGAGCTCGTTGCGCTGTTCGCCGACGGTGCGCAGCGCGGCCTCGTTGGCGGCGCGGAGCTGGTTGTTCTCGGATTCGCGTTCGGCGAGCAGCTTGCTCTGGGCGGCGAGCCGCTCTTCCAGCTCGTGGACGCGGCCGCCCAGCAGCTCGGCTTCCTTGACCTGCAGCAGCAACTGCCGGTCGAGTTCGCCGACCCGCTGGCTCAGGGCCTCGACGCGGCCGCGCGCCTCGTCCAGTTCTTGGGTGGTGGCGGCGGATTCGCCGCGCTGCGCTTCCAGCCGGGTCCGGGCGTCGGCGAAGGCCTTCTCGGCGTCGGTGATCCGCGCCTTCAGCTCCTCGAGCTGGGTGCGCAGCGCCACCAATTCGATCTGCCTGGTGTCGGCCATCGTCGATCGCTCGGTCAGCTCGGCTCCGAGGCGGACGATCTCGGCCTGCTTCTCGGCCAGCGTGGCCTCGGCGCTGCGCAGCTCCTCGGTCCTGGCGGCGAAGTTCTGCTCGGCGGTCCGAAGCTGCTCCTGCAACGCGGCCTCGCTCGCCTGCAGCGTCTCGATCGCAGCGTATTTCTCGGCGAGTTCGAGCTTGAGGCGGTTGATCGCGTCGGTCTTCTTGCCGATCTCGGCGAATTGGCTGGTGGTCTTGTTCTTGAGCTGGTCGACGCTCATCTCCAGCCGCCGCGCCGACATCGCGAATTCGGCGCGAAGCTGGTCCTTGTCGGCCTGGATCTCCGCCATCGACAGCGGCGTCGCCGCCTCCAGCCGCTTCGTGGTCAGCCGCACTGCGCGATTGTGCACCAGCGGGGCGATCATCAACGCCAGCAGCATCGCGACCAGAAAGCCGATCGCCAGATACATGATCTGTTCGACCATCGATGTCTCCCACACGCGCTCTGGCAATGCGCGCACGGCCCGCTGAGCTGGCGCGGACCGCGTCGGCGCGAATTCGAAACGATGAACCGCTCATGGTGCGGGCAAACGTCACCGCCCGGCCGCAAATCCATTTGCGGCACAATGCCATAAGCTGGCGTATCAACGCCAGTGCATTGCCGCATCAACGGGAACCGGTGACGGGCTACGCGCCCAGGCTGTGGTCCGGGCCGCCGGGCCGGATCAGAACGGATTCCAGGTCGCGGTCGGCGTGAACTTCAGGTAGCCGATATTGGCACCGAGCCGCAGCCCGATGCCGGACTGGATCGGCACCAACACAATACCGTTGGCGGTCAGCGCGGTCATGCCGAAGCCACCGACCACATAGGCCGAGCCGTCGATGCCGCCGAACCGCTGATAGATCGCGTTGGTCGACGGCAGGTTGTAGACCAGCGTCATGGTGCGGGCGCCGTTGCCGCCCCAGTCGAATCCGACCGACGGGCCCTGCCAGTACACTTTCAGATCGCCGGCGTTCTTGGTGTACAGCGTTCCCTCGCCGTAGCGCAGGCCGGCGACGAACGCGCCGGAGCCTTCCTCGCCGAGCACATAGCCGTTGGGCAGGCCCCATTGGCTCACCGCACGCTCGATCGCCGAGGCGAGGCCGCGCGAGACATTTCCGAAGAAGCGATGGCCTGCGCCGACCAGTTCGTCCGGCCCATAGGTATTCGGGCCGGCGGGAGCCTTCGGCGGCATGGGCTGCTGCTGGGCCATGGCCGGCAAATTCAGGGCTGCCAGCGCAACAAAGGCCAGCGCGGCGCGACGCGTCACGAAGCTCATGGAATTCACCCCTGGGTCTTCAAATCCCCTGCGCCACTTTAACCGGATGCTGAGAGGCGTCCTTCTAGGTAGCGGCGTTTGTCCCCGACTCGAAACGTTATCGGCAGCAACTATGACGGCACAACGGCAGGAACGGAACCAGATGCGCCTTCGAATCGCCTTGATCGGACTGCTGTCGCTCGGCCTGATCGCAGCCGCATCCTCGCCCGGCGTACAAGCGGCGACCACCGAGCGCGTGGTGGCGGACCGCAACACCGGGCTTGCGATCGATGGGTTCGATCCGGTGGCATATTTCACCGATCGTGAGCCGCGGCAAGGCCAAGCGCAGTTCGAAGCGTCCGCCAGCGGCGTGGTCTGGCGGTTCTGCAACGACGACAATCGCAAGTTCTTCCTCGCCCGGCCGGACATCTACGGCCCGCAATTCGGCGGCTATGATCCGGTGGCGGTGGCCCGCGGCGTGCCGCTGGCCGGCAATGCGCGGGTCTGGCTGATCAGCGGCCAGCGGCTGTATCTGTTTGACCGCGAGGAAAACCGCGACGCCTTCGCGGCCAGCCCGGAGCGCTATCTCCACGACGCCCGCGAGCGCTGGCCGGGACTGTTGGCAACGCTCTCCGAATAGACGCCGCCGCCGATCTAGCGTCCGTTGCGATCGCCCCAGGCGATGAACTCCGGCACGATGAAGTTCGGCCGCGGCTCGTCGAACCGCAGCGGCGCGCCGCTGGTGTCGGTGACCTTGCCGCCGGCCGCGATGACCAGCGCGGCGCCGGCCGCAATGTCCCATTCACAGATCGATGCCAGCCGCGGGTAGATGTCGGCCTCGCCTTCGGCGATTCGGCAGAATTTCAGCGACGATCCCAGCGTCGCGTGGACCGCACCGGGGCGGGCGTCGATGAAGGCGACGGTGGCGGCATCGAGATGCGAGCGGCTGACCGTGGCGACCCACGGCTCGCCCGGTTTGGGCAGCGGCCGCGTCCGGATCGGCTCGGCGGCGAAGCTGCGGCCGTCGGCCGCGAGCGTCAGCCGCTCGGCGCCGTGACCGGCGACGCCGCGCCAGGCCAATCCGAGCGCCGGCGCACCGACGATGCCGAGCACCGGCACGCCGTCGCTCACCAGCGCCAGGTTGACGGTGAATTCGTCCCGGCCGGCGATGTACTCCTTGGTGCCGTCGAGCGGATCGACCACGAAGAAGCTGCCCGAGCTCGGACGCCCGCCGCTGCAAGATTCTTCCGACAGCACCGGCAAATCCGGCGCGACCGCGGCCAGCCCTTCGGCGATCACCCGGTCTGCGGCGAGATCGGCGGCCGTCACCGGCGAGCCGTCGCCTTTGTGCAGCACCGGCGTATCTCGTGAAATCGCCATGATCGCGGCTCCGGCGCGCAGCACCAGCTCGGTCAGCGGCGCAAGCAAAGCGGCGGCCTGCTCGGAGGAAACGACGGCGGGCTGTTCGAACGCGGCAGTCATCAAGCTGTGTCATCCTCCATCGGTGGTCCGGTCGGTGCCGGACCGTTGTGTTGGCACTGCCAGCGGCCGCAGTGTATCAAGCCATTAACCAAGGCTGATTCGTCTTGCGAGCGGTTTTCCGAGGAACAGACTGATGTCCGACACCCTTTCTCCCGCTGTCCAGGCTCCCGCTCCCGACGCGCTGGAACTGGCAGCGCTGCTGTGTTCGCGGGTGTGTCACGATCTCATCAGCCCGGTCGGTGCGATCGTCAATGGCCTCGAGGTGCTGGACGACAGCTCCAAGCAGGAAGACCGCGATTTCGCCCTCGATCTGATCCGCAAGAGCGCCAAGACGGCGTCGGCGCGGCTGCAGTTCTGCCGGCTGGCGTTCGGCGCGGCCGGCTCTGCCGGCGCCCAGATCGATCTCGGCGACGCCCAGAATATGGCGCGCGGTCATCTCGAAGACGACAAGACCAAGCTGACCTGGAATCTGCCCAGGCTGCTGCTTGCCAAGAACCGGGTCAAGCTGCTGCTCAACATGCTGATCATCGCGCAGCAGACGATTCCGCGCGGCGGTACGCTGACGATCGATCCGATCGGCGAGGGCGACAATTTGTCGTTCCGCATCGTTGCGGCGGGGATCAACGCCCGCACGCCGCACAACATCGTCGATCTGCTCAACGGGACGCAGAGCGGTCCGATCGAGTCGCACGGCGTGCAGCCGTACTACACGCGGCTGTTGGCGCAGGCCTGCGGATTGACCGTTTCGCTGGCGCCGGAAGCCGACACCATGGTGGTAACTGCGTCCTGAGCGGCGCTTCGATATAGTGAACGTTGTATTGACGGCGGGCCTCGTGATCGTACGAAGGCCCTAACTATTTGAACTTCCGCCGCATCGTCCTGCGGCCCGCAACCAATATTAAACGCTTTCCGCACACAGTGGCCGCATTAGTCGGGCATTGGCGACGGTCGCGTGCCCGCGTGCAGTGAAGGCCACGCGTATGGACGATCTTCTTCGTGAGTTTTTGACGGAGACTTTCGAGAGCCTGGACACGGTCGACAACCAGTTGGTCCGTTTCGAGCAGGAGCCGAACAACGCGAAGATATTGGACAATATTTTCC
>NZ_QPFS01000149.1:0-10442 GCF_010906995.1 Rhodopseudomonas sp. WA056
CCCGCGAGCAGATGACCTCGCTCGAATCCAGCGCCTCGGCGCTCCCGGCCGTGGCGAAGGATCTGGAACAAGCCGGCGGAGACCTCGGACGCACGGCTGTCGGCCCCCACGACGAAGCCGTCCTCGACGAACTCTACGCGCGCTACACGATGGAGCGCGAGCGCGACGTCCATCGCCGCTTCCTGCAGCAGTTCGGGCTCGCCGCCAAACAGCAGGCGCCCGTTGCAAGCGATTGCGACTTCGAGCTGTTTTGAAGCAGCGCCGGTCTTGATGGATCAGGACCGTGATGGATCAGGACCGCGCCGCCCGATGCCACGACAGCCGCAACCTGATGTCTTGAACCACGCGGCACGCGCCGTGCGTTTCCTCATCCCGATCGCGGACGAGCAGGATGGCGGAGCGGGAGCTGGATCATCGCAGCGGGACGGCAAGCCGCGGTCTCGATGATGCCGCAGGTCTGGGCTTGCGGCTCACGAGCGGGGCCTACGACGCCGGCAGCGTCACGGTGAACGCTGCGCCACCTTCGTCGCGGTTCGCCGCCGCGAGCGTGCCGCCGTGCTCGCGAACGATGCCGTAGCTGATCCACAGGCCGAGTCCGGTGCCTTCGCCGACCGGCTTGGTGGTGAAGAACGGCTCGAAGATCTTGTCGATCATGCCGTCGGGCAAACCCGGACCGTTGTCGGCGACCGTAATGGTCACCTCGCCGTCCTGCCGCCTGGCCGAAATCTCGATCCGCGGCTCGGGCCGGCCGCGCACCGCATCGATCGCGTTGTCGACCAGATTGACCATGATCTGGTGAAACTGGCCTTCATTGCCGACCACCGTGAGGTCGGGCACGATGTCGAAGGCGAGATCGACATGGCCGGGCTTGGCGCGCGCCGCCCAGCGCGCCGCCGTCCGCACGATGCGGTCGACGTCGATCGGCTGGGTCTCGCCGGTTCGCGGGAAGCTCAGGCGACGCAGGTTCTTCACCACGTCCGAGACCCGCATCGCGCCTTCCAGCGTGCCTTCGATCAGCGACGCGTAGTCGGCGAGCAGCGCGTCGATCTTCAATCGCCGGCGCAGCGCATCGATCTCCGCCGGATCGGCGCCGCCGTGGATCGCCGCCAGATACGCCGCCATCCGCTCACGGTAGCGGTCCAGCATGTGGATGTTGCCGTAGATGAAGCTGATCGGATTGTTCAGTTCGTGCGCCACGCCGGCGACCAGGCGGCCGAGACTCGCCATCTTCTCCTGCTCGACGAGCTGGCGCTGGGCGCGCTGCAATTCGCTGTGCGCGGTGTGCAGCGCCTCGTAGGCGCGGCGCAGCTCGCCGATCGGCCTGCCGGTCAGCACCGTGCCGACGCGATGGCCGGCCTGATCGCAGCGCGTCGCGCCGTTGATGGCGTAGAGATCGGACAGACCGTGCGCGGTGACGAAGCGGATTTCCAGCGCGATCTCCGAGGACGACGGCGCCCGCAGCAGCTCCTCGATCCGGGCCCGGTCGGCGGCATCGACCAGTTCGCCGAGCGGGCGCTCGACCACCGCGGCGGCCGGCGTCGCCAGCAACCGTACCGCGGCCGGATTGATCTGAAGTACGATGCCGTTGCGGTCGCAAACGATCAGGATATCGGAAACCGACTCGATGACGCTGGAGATGAAAGCCTGCGCTTCCTCCAGCGCGGTGTTCTTCTCTTCGAGGTCGGTCTCGTAGCGGAGCAGGTCGGCATAGACCTCGTCCATCTTGCGGATCACTTCGATCCACGCGGCCTCCTGATCGCCTTCGAGCGGCGACAGCAGAGGCGAACCGACGCGGTCGATCAGGCGCTCGCCGGGGGCGATGCGATCAGGCATCGTCGTCGAGGCCCTTGCGCAGATCGTAGCGGCCCAGCTTGTTGCGCAGGCCGACGCGCGACAGGCCGAGTTCGCCGGCGACGCGGCTGATATTGCCGCCGTGGCGATCGAGCGCCTCGATAATCATGTGCCGCTCCAGCGCCTCGATGTTGGTCTTCAGGGTGGCGCTGCCGTGATGCGAGGACTGCAGCCGGATCGGCTCGTTGCCTTGCCGGATCCGCGCCGACAGATCGGCCTCCTGCAACCAGCCGTCCCGGGTCAGCACCACCATACGCTGGATTTCGTTCTGGAGTTCGCGAACATTGCCGGGCCAGTCATAATGCCGCATCCGGGCCAGCACGCCGGGGGTGAAGCCGTTGACGGCGCGGCCGTAGGATTTGGCGACGTCGGCCAGCACCTTGGCGGCGATCAGCGGCACGTCCATCGGCCGCTCGCGCAGCGACGGCATGTGCAGCGGGAACGCCGCCAGCCGATAGAACAGATCGCGGCGGAAGCGGCCGGCGCGGACCTCGGCCTCGAGGTCGCGATTGGTGGCGGCGACGATGCGGACATCGACCTTGCGGACGCGCTGCGCGCCGAGCGGACGGATCTCGCTCTCCTGCAACACGCGCAGCAGCTTGACCTGAAACGCCGGCGAGGTCTCGCCGATCTCGTCGAGAAAGATCGTGCCGCCATCGGCGACTTCGAACAGTCCGACGCGATCCTGATAAGCGCCGGTGAAGGCGCCCTTCTTGCAGCCGAACAATTCGCTTTCGAGCAGCTCGTCCGGCAGCGCGCCGCAATTCTCGACCACGAACGCCTTGCCGGAACGTGCCGAACCGTAGTGGATCGCACGCGCCAGCAGCTCCTTGCCGGTGCCGCTCTCGCCGGTGATCAGCACCGAGATGTCGAATTCGGCGGCACGCTTGCCGAGTTCGATCACCTCGGCGAGCGGACTGTCGGGCGCGTGCACGATGCGGTCGAAATCGTACAGCTTGCGGGCCGCGCCGCGCTTTTCGGTGACGACGCGCTGCACCCGCTCCGGCGTCAGCTTGACGTCGATATTGGCGGTCTCGGTTTCCTTCTGCAGCCGGAACAGCTCGACCGCGCCGCGCACGGTGTCGAGCAGCTTGTCGGGATGCCACGGCTTGGCGATGTACTGATACACCCCCGCCTCGTTGATGCCGGCGATGATGTCCTCGGAGTCCGAATAGCCGGAGATGATCATCCGCACCGGATCGGGCCAGGTCTCGCGGACATGCTTGAGGAAGTCGACGCCGGTCTCGTACTGCATCCGCTGATCGCACAGGATGGCGTGGACGATCTCGCTTTCCAGCACGCGCCGCGCCTCGCCGGGGTCGCGCGCACAGATCACCTCGAACTCGTCGCTCAGCACGCGCTTCAGCGACTCCAGCGACCGGATCTCGTCATCGACCACCAAAACCGTCGCCTGGCCGCTCATCGTCCTCGTCCCATCACACCCACGATCAATCTAGCGCCTTCAGCAAATCCGCGGCAATTGCTCGCCGGCCAGCCAGTCGACGATCCGCCCGCCGCCGAACGAGGTAATCATCTGCACGAAGTGATGATCGTCGAGGATCACCTCGCCGATCAGCGCCGCGTCGCGCCCGAGCGGATGCCCACGCATCGCGGCCAGCACGGTCCCGGCCGCTTCGGGCGCGACGATGGCGATCAGCTTGCCTTCGTTGGCGACATAGAGCGGATCGAGCCCGAGCAGTTCGCACGCCGCCGCCACTTGCGGCCGGACGGGTACGGCATCTTCGTCGAGCCGGAACCCGACGCCGGATTGTTGGGCCAGTTCGTTGAGCGTCGCCGCCACCCCGCCGCGGGTCGGATCGCGCATCACCCGCAAGCCCTGCGGCGCCGCCGCCACCATCGCGGCGACCAGTTCGTGCAGCGCGGCGCTGTCCGATTGAACGGTGGTTTCGAACGCGAGGTTCTGCCGCTGCGACATCACCGCAACGCCGTGGTCGCCGACGAAGCCGGACAGCAGCACCTTGTCGCCGGGGCGCGCCTGATCGGACGACAGCACCAGATCGCGCGGCGCGACGCCGATGCCGGTGGTGGTGATGAACACGCCGTCGGCCTTGCCGCGCTCCACCACCTTGGTATCGCCGGTAACGATCGGCACCCCGGCGTCGCGGGACGCCGCCGCCATGCTGTCGGCGATCCGCTTCAGATCGGCGAAGGCAAAGCCCTCCTCGACGATGAAGCCGGCCGACAGATACAGCGGCCGCGCGCCGGCCATCGCGACGTCGTTGATGGTGCCGTGCACCGCCAGCGAACCGATGTCGCCGCCGGGAAAGAACAGAGGCGACACCACGTAGCCGTCGGTGGTCATCACCATCCGGCCGGCATCGACGTCGAATGCCGCCTGATCGTTGCCGGCGCGCAGCATCGGATTGTCGAACGCGGCGTGGAAGATCTCGCCGATCAGATGCGCCATCGCCCGGCCGCCGGCGCCGTGCGACAGATCCACCCGGCCGTTCTTGAGGTCGAGCTTGCGCCGCCGGATTTCGCTGCTCATGCCACGTTCCTCCGCGCATGGTCGCGGAAGCGGCCATAGGTCCAGTGCGCCGCACAGGCGCCTTCCGACGAGACCATGCAGGAGCCCATCGGGGTCTCCGGCGTGCACAGCGTGCCGAACAATTTGCAGTCGGTCGGCCGCTTGATGCCGCGCAGGATGGTGCCGCATTCGCAGGCCGGATTGTCGGCGGCGGAGATCTCCGCCATCGCGAAGCGCTGCTCGGCGTCGAAATCGCGATACGCCGCGCGCAGCCGCAGTCCGCTGAGCGGCACTGCGCCGAAGCCGCGCCACTCGAAGCTGTCGCGCAGCTCGAAGATCGCGTCGACTTCGGCCTGGGCGATCGTATTGCCCTCCGGCGTCACCGCGCGGATGTACTGATTCTCGACCTCGTGACGGCCGTCATTGACCTGGCGGATCAGCATCAGGATCGCCTGCATCACGTCGAGCGGTTCGAAGCCGGCCACCACCACCGGCTGTTCGAACTCGCGGGCGAACGGCGCGAACGCGTCCGATCCGATCACCGCGCTGACATGCGCCGGGCCGACGAAGCCGTCGAGCCGCGGGCCGGGCACACCGTCGAGATCGGGATGTTCGAGGATGCCGCGGATCGCCGGCGGCGTCAGCACGTGGTTGCAAAACACGGTGAAATTGGCGAGCCCCCGCGCCCTGGCCAGCTTGATCGCCAGCGCGGTCGGCGGCGTGGTGGTTTCGAACCCGATGGCGAAGAACACCACCTCGCGCTCCGGCTCGGCTGCAGCGATCGCCAGCGCATCCAGCGTCGAATACACCATGCGGATATCGGCGCCGGCCGCCTTGGCGCGCAGCAGCGAGGCGCCGTGCGAGCCGGGCACCCGCATCAGATCGCCGTAAGTACACAGCGTCACCTCCGGCCGCAGCGCGAGCTGGATCGCCATGTCGATGCGGCCGACCGGCAGCACGCAGACCGGACAGCCCGGGCCGTGCACCATTCGGACATTGGCCGGCAGCAGATCTTCGAGGCCGTAGCGCGAGATCGCGTGCGTATGGCCGCCGCAGAATTCCATGAAGTGATAGCTGCGCGCCGGATCGGCCGCCTTGGCGATCGCGGCGGCGATCCTGCGCGCGACCGCGCCGTCGCGATACTCGTCGACGTATTTCATTGCGCGGCCTCCGCGAGCTGTCCCATCTCGGCGAGCAGCGCCAGCGTCTGTTTCGCCTCCTCCGGGTCGATCCGGGTCAGCGCGAAGCCGACATGGACCACGACGTAGTCGCCGACCGCCACGCCTTCGACCAGCGCGACCGACACCACCTTGCTGACGCCGTCGAGCGACACCCGCGCCATCTGATCGGGCAGCAGTTCGACGACTTCGGCGGGGATGGCAAGGCACATCGGCGCTACTCCGTTTCGGCTATGAGTTGGCCGGCGATCCACGCCTGGCCGAGACTGAGGCCGCCATCGTTCGGCGGCACCTGCCGGGCGAGCAGCGGCGTCAGCCCTCGCGCCCGCAGCCGCGCCGCCAGATCTTCGCTCAGTACGCGATTGAGGAAACAACCTCCGCCGAGCGCGATCGTGGTGAGTCCGGTCTGCTCCGCGGCCTGCACGGCCCAATCGGCGAGCGCGGCGGCGAGCGTACCGTGGAACAGCTCAGCGCCGTCCCGGGGATCGTTGCGCGACGTCGCCAGATGGGCGAGCAGCGGCGAGAGATCGAGCGTGCCGGCGCCGATCTCCCAGCCGCCGCCCAGCACGCGCGGGCATTTCACCAGCGCTTCGAGCTGCATGGCCGCCTGGCCTTCGTAGCTTTGCGTCGCGCAGACCCCGAGCAGGCCGGCGGCGGCATCGAACAGCCGTCCGGCACTGGTGGTGGTCGCGCAACCGTGATTGGCGAGCATCGCGGCCAGCGCCGCCGCGCGCGGCTGATCGGCGAAGCGTGCGGCGATCGCCCGGCCCTGCCCCAGCGCATGCAGCGCCGCCGCCGCCATCCGCCACGGCTCGCGCGCCGCGGCGTCGCCGCCCGGCAGTGCCAAAGGCCGGAGATGGCCGAGCCGGGCGAAGCGCGCGCCGTCGACGCGCAGCAGCTCGCCGCCCCAATTGCCGCCGTCGCTGCCGGCGCCGTGGCCGTCGAGCACGATCCCGAGTAGCGGCGCGGCAACGCCATGCTCGGCCGCGATCGATGCGACATGGGCGTGGTGATGCTGCACGGCGATCAATGGCAATCCGAGACTCTCGGCGAAGCGGGTCGAGGCGAAATCGGCATGCAGATCATGGGCGATCGCCGCAGGGGTCACGCCGACGAGATCCGTCAGGTGCTCGACAGTGTGTTCGAAGAACCGCACGGTGTCGGCGGTCGCCAGATCGCCGATGTGCTGCGATACGAACGCCTCGCGGCCGCGCGTCAGCGAAACCGTATTTTTCAAGTAAGCGCCGACCGCCAGCACCGGCGGCACCGCGTGCGGCAGCGCGACCGGCTGCGGCGCGAAGCCGCGCGCCCGGCGCACGAAGGACGGCGCGCCGTCAATGATCGCCGCAACGCTGTCGTCGGCGCGCACCACGATGGCGCGGTCATGCCCGACGATCAGATCGGCGACGCCGGCGAGCTTGCGTTCGGCATCGTCGATCACGATCGGATCCCCGCCGCCATTGGCGCTGGTCGCGACCAGCACCAGATCGACCGGCGCGCGCTGCCAGTCACGCCCGGCAGGCGAGCCGGCGGCAGCGTGGAAGATCAGATGATGCAGCGGCGTATATGGCAGCATCACGCCGAGCGCGCCGAGCCCCGGCGCCACCGACGGCGCCAGGACGCCGCGGCTTTTCATCAGCACGACCGACCGTTCGACCGAACTCAGCAAGGCCCGCTCGGCGGCGCTCGCCTCGACGAGACGATCCAGCGACGCCTCGGAAGCCACCATCACGGCGAACGGCTTGGCGTCGCGGCCCTTGCGGCGGCGCAGCTCGGCGACCGCCATCTCGTTGGCCGCGTCGCACAGCAGATGATAGCCGCCGAGACTCTTCAGCGCGACGATGCCGCCGGCCCGCAGCCGCGCGACGATCCCGGCGATCGAATGATCGAGCCGCGGCCCGCAGGCCGGGCAGGCGACCGGCTCGGCGTGGAAGCGGCGGTTGCCCGGATCGCCATAGTCGCGCGCGCAATCGGCGCATAGCGCGAACTTCGCCATCGAAGTGTTGGCACGGTCGTAAGGCAGGCGCTGCGTCAGCGTGTAGCGCGGGCCGCAATGGGTACAGTTGACGAACGGATAGAGGTGGAAGCGGCTCGCCGGATCGAACAGATCGTCGAGACACGCCTCGCAGGTCGCCGCATCGGCGCCGATCCGCGTCGTCACCGCACCGCCGCGGGTTTCGGCGATGTCGAAATCGCGGTCGCCGCGGGCGTGCAGCGCCTCGGTCTCGATCGCGTCGACCCGCGCCAGCGGCGGCGCCTCGCTGCGCAGCGCCGCGATGAACTCCGGCAGCGCCACGCCTTCGACCTCGATCAGTACGCCCTCGGCGTCGTTGGCGACGAAGCCGCCGAGCCGGTAGCGCTGCGCTAGGTGGTACACGAACGGGCGGAAGCCGACGCCCTGCACCGCGCCGCGCACGCGTACACGGGCGCGAGTGGCATCGGGGACCAGGGCGACGGCGGGCTGCATCGCGCTATTCGGCCGCGGTCGCGGCAGCGCGGGCGGCAGCGGCGCGCTTGGCGATCCAGGCATAGAACGCCGGCATCCCCTCGCCGGTCCTGGCCGACACCGTCAGCACCTCGATTTTCGGATTGACGCGGCGGGCGTATTCGATCGTCGCCGCAAGATCGAAATCGAGATGCGGCAACAGATCGATCTTGTTCAGCAGGAGCAGATCGGACGCCGCGAACATGTGCGGATATTTCAGCGGCTTGTCCTCGCCCTCGGTGATCGACAGCACCACCACCTTGTGAGCTTCGCCGAGATCGAACGCCGCAGGGCAGACCAGATTGCCGACGTTCTCGATGAACAACAGGCCGCCCTGCGCCGGCGGCAACTGATCGAGCGCGTGGCCGACCATATGGGCGTCGAGGTGGCAGCCCTTGCCGGTGTTGATCTGGATCGCCGGTGCGCCGGTGGCGCGGATCCGCTCGGCGTCGTTGGCGGTCTGCTGATCGCCTTCGATCACCGCGATCGGATGCTGATCCTTCAGATCGGTGATGGCCTTCACCAGCAGCGTGGTCTTGCCGGAGCCGGGACTGGAGACGAAATTGAGCACGAAACAGCTGGCGGCGGCGAAGCGGGCTCGGTTCTCGGCCGCATAGCCGTCGTTCTTGGACAGAATATCGCGCTCGATCTGTACCACGCGCGCCTGCGTCAGGCCGGGCACATGGACGCCGGCGATGCCGCCGCCGAAATCGATGCTGCCATCCGCGGCCGCAGGGGCCTGATCGTGGTCGTGATGACCATGATGATGATG
This sequence comes from Rhodopseudomonas sp. WA056, assembly GCF_010906995.1. Lineage (NCBI taxonomy): Bacteria > Pseudomonadati > Pseudomonadota > Alphaproteobacteria > Hyphomicrobiales > Nitrobacteraceae > Rhodopseudomonas > Rhodopseudomonas sp. WA056. The sequence continues at coordinate 8,775 of NZ_QPFS01000149.1, forward strand.
ATGACCATGGTCATGGGCATGATGATGATCATGGTGGTGATGATGCGCGTGGTGGTGGTCATGACCGTGATCGTGCGCATGATCATAGTCGTGACTGTGATCGTGGCTGTGGTCATGGCTGTGGTCATGACCGTGATGGTGGGCATGGCCGTGCGCCTGGCCGGGAGCCACGCTGCCGTCTCCGCATCCGCAAACCGTACACATCACTCGACCTCCAACTCCTTGATCCGCAGCTCGTCACCCGACGTGACCTGCAACCGATAACCGCCGCAGTCCGGACACGGCTCGGCGCGCTGCGCCAGCGGCACCGTCTTGGCGCAGTCCATGCACCAGGCCTCGCCCGGCACGGTGACGATCTCGAAGCGCGCACCGGCCGCGATCCCCGCATCGGCGACCGCGGAAAAGCAGAACCGCATCGCCTCCGGCTCGACATGGCTGAGCGCACCGATCTCGACCCAGACGGTCCGCACCCGCGAAAAATCCTGCGCGCGCGCCTCGCGCTCGATGATCTCGATCAGGCTTTCGCACAGCGCCATTTCATGCATCGGCGGCCTCGCGGAAGCGCACGTCGTAGCCGACGCAAGGATCGAATGCCGCGACCAGCGCCGCGACGCGCTGCCGGTCGGGCTCGGTGGCTCGCAGATTCGTGCCGACGAGCCCGCGAGCCAGCGGACCTTCCGGATGGAAATTCCACTCGGTGGGGGCCAGGATCTCGAACTGCCGGATCGCCCCGCCGGCATCGAGCGCAATCAGGTGATGCAGGCGGCCGCGGGCAGATTCGACGGCGGCAAGGCCGATGGCTGCGCCGAGTGGTGCGCTCTGCACGACTGTGGCGGTGTCCACGCTCCCGCGCCGCACCGCGCGTAGCAGCTCGGGCGTCGCGGCGATATCGATCAGCCGGGCCAGCAGCCGGCCGCCGAGGCCACCGCCGAACGAAGCGATCACCGGGTGATCCGCGTTGCGCGCCAGCGCGCCGGTCTCCGGCACCCGGCCGGCAACATCCGGACGCACCGCGAAGGACGGCCCCAGACCGATCAGCCGTTCGCCGATCGCCGGATCGTCCGCTGCGGTGAGCGGATCGATCGCCGCCTCACCAAACTCAGCTTCAGCCACCAGCGGCCGGTGAAGCTCAGCCAGCAGCATATCCGATCCAAGCCAGCGCCGGCAGGCGGCAACATCCGCAAACGAACGCGGCGCCAGCCCGAGTGCTTCGAGTCCCTGCGCGATGCGGCTAATCGCGTCGTCGTCGAGCGGAGCGGCCGGATCGCGCGGCCGCACCGCGATCGTCAGATCGCGCAGGTGATGGGTCAGCGACAGCGATCCGCCGCCGCCGAGCAGCAGCACGGTGCCGCGCAACAGCTCGATCATGCGTTCCGCCAGCACCGCGCTGGCCTGCGCCGTAACGATCGCCGGCGACGGCGAACCCCCGCGTGCCGCCGCGAGCGCTTGGGCCGCGGCGACGCCCTGCGCCGATGCGCACAGCGCGAACAGCCGCGGCACCAGCGCGACGACCGTCTCGCCGGATTTGCCCTGCGCCAGCCGGCCGATGCCGATCGGTCGCCGCGCGGTGATGTCGAGCCGAACGACGCGATCGCCGCGGCGGACGATTCCGACCTCGATGCGATCCTCGCCCGGCGCCGCGGTCATGGCCGCCACTCCATCCAGGCC
>NZ_QPFS01000014.1:0-57603 GCF_010906995.1 Rhodopseudomonas sp. WA056
GTCGGGTCGGGGGCTATCATGCGGCGTTCGAGGCCGGCGAGGACTACGATTTCTGGCTGCGCCTCGCCGATATCGGCGAGGTGGCGATCCTGCCGGAGCCGCTGATCCGGTATCGCGAGCATGGCGGCAGCGTCACCCGGACAAGACAACTGCGCCAGATCTACTCCGCCCGGCTCGCCAAGCTCGCCGCGGCGGAGCGGCGGGCCGGGCGGCCCGACCCGTCGGCCGCACTCTCCGCCCCGCCCGATTGGCACGACCCGTCCCCCGGTCCGTTCGAGCGCGAGAGTTCGCTGCTGTTCCGAGTGCTGGAACTGGCCGATCCTGCCGTTGCAGCCAAGACCTCCGCCGCGGCGATCGATCTCGACGCCATCACCTCACAACTTGCGGGTCTGACCGCCGGTGAACGCAAATTCGCACGAGCCGCGCTGCTCAACCTGCTGCGCCGGCACCACGATGCGCCCGAGATTTCGCGCGCGAAGCTGTACTGGTTGCTGCTCAGGCTCGGCCCCTTGAAGGCGGCCAAGTTACTGATCGCGAAATAATTGGCGAACGCCTTCGGGCGCAATCGGACTACGTCGCGGCCCGACCCGGCTGCACGAAACGTCTGGCCAGCGCGTGATAGATCCCCTCCTCGGCGATCAGCCGCGAGGTCGCGTAGGCGACCAGAGCGGTGGCCATCAGCGGAATCACCATCGCGTGGTTGTCGGTCATCTCGATCACGATGACGAAGGCGGTGATCGGAGCCTGCACCACGCCGGAAAAATAGGCCACCATCCCGAGCAGCATGATCGCCGCGATCGGCGTCGCCGGAAACAATGCCGCGACGTTGCTGCCGAGCCCGGCGCCGACGGCGAGCGAGGGCGAGAAGATGCCGCCGGGCAAGCCGCTGACCGAGGAGAGCGTGGTCGCGAAGAACTTCAGCACCCCGAAATCCTCCGGCAGCGCCGTGCCGCTCTCCAGCGCCGACTTCACCTGGGTGTAGCCGGTGCCGTAGATCGTGTCGCCGGACACGAGACCGCAGATCGCGACCGCAAACCCGCAGACCAGGGCCACGATCAGCGGCCAGCGATTGAACACGGCGGATGCGCCGGCTGCGACGACGAGGCGGATGAACAGACCGCCGGCCGCCCCGCCGACGATCCCGCAGGCCGGAATCGCCAGCCAGTCGAGGCCACCGCGCAATCCCATCGCGCTGGTGCCGAAATACGTGTAGTTGCCGAGCAGCGCGATCGACGTCAGGCCGGCAGCCACCACCGCCGCAATGATCAGCGTGCTCGACCGCGTTTCGAACGAGCGGCTCATTTCCTCGATGCCGAAGATGATTCCGGCCAGCGGCGTGTTGAAAGCCGCGGCGACGCCTGCCGACGCGCCGGCCAGGATCAGGCCGGGCTGGCGGCGCGGCGAGAAGCGGCCGAGCGCGAACATGATCGAGGCGCCGATCTGCACCGTCGGCCCCTCGCGGCCGACCGAGGCGCCGACCAGCAGACCGAACAGCGTCAGCAGAAATTTGCCGATCGCGATCCGCAGTGACACCAGCCTGGCTCGCGCCGTCTGATCGGTGAGGCGGCGCGCGGCGATCGCCTGCGGAATGCCGCTGCCCTGCGCGTTCTGGAAGAAGCGATTGGTGAGGTACACCGACAGCAGAAAGCCGAGCGGCGTCACCAGCAGCGGCAGGTAGCGCGAGTGGCCGAGCAGGCCAGCGAACAGCAGTTGCGCCCAGTCGGCGAGCTGCGCCAGCGCCGCCGCCGCAGCGCCCACCACGACGCCGCCGAGCAGAAAGATCGCCCGCCGCCGCGACCGCGTCGACGCGATGATCAGGATGCGCTTGTGGCGGTGGGACAGAGCAAACTTCATCGCCGTGATCAGCAGCTCAGGCAGGCTTGAATGAGACGTCTTTCTTGACGCGCATCGCTCGAGCGAGTCCAGCGCGAACCGGCGTCACTTTGACGTGACCTGCGCGGGCACGCCCCAAATACAAAAGAGCGCGCCTGAACGGACGCGCTCTTTCGAAAATCGAACAAGCCGGCGTTCTCAGTTCACGCCGAGCTTCTTCTGCAGATTGGTCGACGAGGTCGTGTACTGGAACACGACACGCTTGTCCGGGTAGACGTACTTGACGGCCTTCTGCGCCATCAGCGCACCTTCGTGGAAGCCCGACAGGATCAGCTTCAGCTTGCCCGGATAGGTGTTGATGTCGCCGATCGCGAAGATGCCGGGGACGTTGGTTTCGAACGTGCCGGTGTCGACCGGGATCAGGTTGTTCTCGAGCTCGAGGCCCCAGTTCGCCACCGGGCCGAGCTTCATGGTGAGACCGAAGAACGGCAGCATCGCGTCGCACGTGATCTGCGACACCGAGTTGTCGTTGAGCTTCACGGTCGCACCGGTGAGCTGCCCGTTGTCGCCCTGCAGCTCGGTGATCTGGCCGATCTTGAGATCGAGCTTGCCGCTGGCGACGAGCTGGCGCATCTGCTCGACCGAATGCGGCGCGCCGCGGAATTCGTCGCGGCGGTGCACCAGCGTCATGCTCTTGGCGATCGGGTTGAGGTTCAGCGTCCAGTCGAGCGCGCTATCGCCGCCGCCGACGATCAGGATGTCCTTGCCGCGGAAGTCTTCCATCTTGCGCACTGCGTAGTGCACCGACTTGCCCTCGTAGGCTTCGACACCGGGCACCGGCGGACGCTTCGGCAGGAACGAGCCGCCGCCGGCCGCCACCACCAGCACGGTGCATTCGAACACGGTGCCGGCGTTGGTGGTGACGCGGAACCCGGGGGCGCCGATCTTCTCGACGTTCTCCACCATCTCGCTGAGATGGAAGGTCGGGTTGAACGGCTTGATCTGCTCCATCAGCGCTTCGGTGAGTCCGTGGCCGGTGATCATCGGTACGCCGGGAATGTCGTAGATCGGCTTCTCCGGATACAGCTCGGCGCACTGACCGCCGACCTTGTCGAGGATGTCGACGAGGTGAGTCTTGACGTCCAGCAGGCCCAGCTCGAACACGGCGAATAGTCCGCACGGACCCGCGCCAACAATCAGCACGTCGGTTTTGATCGTTTCGGTCATCTTGGTTTCTTTGTCGGTTGAAGATGTTCGGACGCGGGCGGTCCGGTCGCGGCCTGTCTAACCAAGCCCGGCGGGGGAGAAAAGCCATAAAAGACTATTGGTATCTTGTTCTAGCGCAAGATTTGCGTTCAATGGTTCTAAAAAGCCCGGAGAATGGCCCTTGACCGCACGATCTCGTGACCACGCGCTGCCGCAGCTCGCCGACTTCCCGTTCCGCCTCGCGGACAACGTCCGCTTCGCCGACCTCGATCCGAACAACCACGTCAACAACGCGGTTTACGCCAGTTATTTCGAGACCGGCCGGGTCACGCTGATGAAGGATCCGAACCACGGACTGATCCCGCCCGGACTATCCTGGGTGCTGGTCCGGCTCGACATTCACTTCCGCAGCGAACTGCACTGGCCGGGCAAGATCGAGCTCGGGCTCGGCCTGGTCAAACTGGGGCGCACCTCGACGCATTTCGATCAGGTGGTGTTCTCAGAAGGCGTCTGCGTCGCCTCGGCGCGCGCCGTCACCGTGCTGGTCGACGAGACCAGCCGCAAGCCGGCGCCGCTGACCGAACAGATCATCGCCAATCTGGCGCCGTGGTGGCGCCGCGGCATCGAACACGACTGATACTCGAGCGGTCCTACCTCGAATCGGATCGGGACCGCGCTTCGGCGTGCTCACAACGAAGACGCCGATCAATAAGAGAGCCGCCGCGCAGCAGTCCGCGCGACGGCTCTCTTATAGCAGATAGCTGAATTCAGGCCTGGCGTTCGGGCGTGGTGACGATCAGCCCGTCGAGCTCGTTCGAAACCTTGATCTGGCACGACAGCCGAGAATTCGGGCGGACATCGTAGCCGAAATCGAGCATGTCCTCTTCCATCGGGGACGGGCCGCCGACCTTCTCGCGCCAGGCTTCGTCGACATAGACGTGGCAGGTCGCGCAGGCGCAGGCGCCGCCGCATTCTGCCTCGACGCCGGGAATGGCGTTGCGGATCGCCGCTTCCATCACCGTCGCGCCTTCCTCGACTTCGACAGTGCGGGTTTCACCGGTGTGATCAACGAAGTGAATCTTGGCCATGATTGCTCGTCGGACGCTTTGCTCGTTTTATGAATTATGGACTGACGCGCCAGTCCTATAGCGTCTCGGCCGGCGTTCCGCCAGCCGTCGCGCCTTTCAAAAGCCGGGGCGGGACGGCTTGACGCGGTCGTCGATCGCGGCGCGGGCGTGGTCGACCGCAGCTTCCAGCACGGCGAGCGGTTCCGCGGCGTCCTCGCCGCGGCGCAGTGCATCTTCGACACCGGCGGCGGCGTCCGCCACTGCGAACGCGCCGATCGAGCGGGCCGAGCCTTTCAACGTGTGGGCGAGTGCCGCGGCATCGGCCGGCCACGACGCCAGCAGCGCCATCAGGCTGGCGGCCTGGGCGGTGAACAGCAACAGCACTTCACGCTCGAGCGCGGCGTCGCCGAGCGTCATCTTTTGGAGATGCGCGTCGTCGATCGGCTCGAAATCCGGAACCAGCGGCGGCGATGGCATCCATTCGATCCGTTCGACCTGTAGTGGCACGTCTCACCTCGGGACAGAATTGCGGTTTTCCACATCTGGGCAATCCAGGCCGGGAAGCGAACCACGAGTCTGGTTAACGCATTCTTGCCGGTGCAGGTGCACCGTTTTGGGACAACGTCGCGAATTTGCCGCTCTGATGTCGCTAAAATGCCACCGTTACCGTTCGGCCAGGTAGGATTTTTCCGTTCTCCGAAGGGCTTAGCCCCCGATGCCGTTAACGATGATTAAGAAAGTCTTAATCCGAACCATTTCATTCGCGGCATCCAGCCAATAGGATGTTTCAGGAAGTGGCGGACAAAAGCGCGGTGGGAATGGGGTTCAACTTCGCCGTGCTGGGGGAGCACCGAGGGGCCTGTCTGCGGTCTCCACTGAACCGACGTCCCCGGATGCGTAACAAGGGCGTAAATCAAGATGGCGAACAATCCCAAGAAGATCAAAGATCCGACCGAAGTCGCGCTGTCGGCGATTCAGGAAGCCCTGAATATCCCCGATGCGCCGCCGGCCGGTGACGATCAGGGCGACCGGCCCAAGGAAAGTGTGCCAGTTTCGGACACCGAGCCCAGCTTCTCCGATCTGCCCGAGCTGGCCGCCGAGCCTCGGATCGCGCCGCCGGCGCCGAGCTTCGAGCCGGCCGCCGAACGCAATTTCGCCAGCCGCCCCGCCAACGACGACCGCGAAACCATCGGCCAATTGCTGCAGTCGCTGCAGAAGGGCCGCACCACCCGCAACGTCTACACGATCGCGTCGATTTTCGCCGGCGTCTGGGTGTTCGGCGGCATCGTGCTGACCATCAGCTTCCTGCCCTCGCTGCAGGCCGTGATCGGCCAGGGCAGCGGCGGCGTGCTGGCGCTGGCCGGCCTGCTCGCGCTGTTTTTCGCCCCGGTGATGCTGTTCTATTTCCTCGCCAGCCTCGCCTGGCGCGGCCAGGAACTGCGGATGATCGCCCAGTCGATGGCGCAGGTCGCGATCCGGTTTTCCGAACCCGAAATCGCCGCCAGCGACTCGGTGGTGACCGTCGGTCAGGCGATCCGCCGCGAGGTCGCCGCGATGGGCGACGGCGTCGAGCGCGCGATCGCGCGTGCCAGCGAACTCGAAGCCCTGGTCGCCAACGAGGTGTCGGCGCTGGAGCGCGCCTATTCGGACAACGAAGTGCGCATTCGCGCGCTGCTGCAGGACATCGCCCATCAGCGCGACAATCTGGTCGGCCAGGCCGAGCAGGTCCGCAGCGCGATTTCCGGCGTGCAGATCGACCTGCGCCACGACATCGCGCTGATTTCGGACGCGATCGCCAGCCGCGTCGACGAAGTCGCCAAGAGCATCACCAGCGCGCTGGAAGAGCGCGGCGCCCACATCACCAGCGCGCTCGGCCACGCCGGCGACAATATGATTCTTGCGCTTGGCGAGCGCGGCGGCGAACTGCTCGACCGCCTCGAGGAGGCCAGCGCCGAGACCACCCGCGCGGTGCTCGACGCCAGCGAGCGGCTGACCACCAGCCTCAACTTCAAGACCGGCCACGTCCACGCCGAGTTCGTCGAACTCGCCGATCGCGTCCACGACATGATGAACGAGCGGCTCGACCGCATCACCACCGACTTCGAGCAGCGTTCGTCGACCATCATCGACGGCATCTCGGAGCGCACCGAGCAGGTGCAGGATTCTCTGAAGAACTCCGGCGACTCGCTGCTGCTCGAACTCGAGCTGCGCAGCACCGATCTGGTCAGCAAGATCGACGACGCCGGCCATCGCCTCGCCGACCAGATCCTGACCAGCGGCGACAAGGCGAGCGAAGCGCTCGACGTCACCGTCAACACCCTGGTCTCCAAGGTGGTCAGCCAGACCGAAGCCACCCACGACACGCTCAGCATCCAGATCAGCGCGTTCGACGATCTGGTGAAGCAGCAGGGCACCGAGCTCGCCGAGAAGTTCGCGCGCGACAGCGGCACGCTCGGCGCGCTGATCACCCGTCACATCTCCGAATTCGACCGCACCGTGAAGACGTTCGGCGGCGAGATCGTCGAGCGGATGGGCCAGCGCACCCAGGACATCAACGACACCCTGAAGACCTACGTCGACAATTTCGACCAGCGCGTCGCCACCGGCTCCGGCGAGATCACCGCGCGGCTGGACGATCGCCTGCACCAGTTCGAAACCCTGTTCGACACCCGCGTCGGCAGCCTCGACGGCGCGATCGACAACCGCCTCAAGGCGCTCGACGACACCGTCGGCAATCACCTCAACTCGCTCGAACGCATCCTCGACACCCGCACCGAAGCGGTCTCCGGCAACATCGACGGCCGGATCGAGAAGCTCGCCTCGACGCTGTCGACCGGCGCCGCCAATGCGGTGGAGGCGATCGACTCGCGGATCGTGCAGCTCAGCACCACATTGTCGACCGGTACGTCGAGCGCCGCCGAGATCATCGACGGCCGGATCGCGACGCTGACCACCACGCTGTCGACTGGCGCGGCCAACGCCGCCGAACTGATCGACGACCGCATCACCACGCTCACCACGACGCTGTCGACCGGTGCGGTGCAGGCGATCGAGGCGATCGACTCGCGGCTGACCCACCTCACCCACTCGCTCACCGACGGCACCGCCCAGGCGATCGACGCGATCGATCACCGCATCGGCGCGGTCACCGAGACCATCGACAGCCGCACCGCCAATCTCAGCGCCACCGTCAGCGCGCGCTTCCAGGAGATCCACGACGGCCTCGAAAACCGCGTCACCGCGGTGATCAACGACGTCGACCTCCGGGTGTCGCAGTTCGAGGATCTGCTCGGCTCGCGGATCGAAGCCGTCGCCGGCCGGTTCGAGAGCAGCGGACGCGAGGCCAGCGAGCTGTTGATGGCCCGCGCCGAAGAGCTGTCGCTCGGCATCAAGACCAACGTCGCCGACGCCGAACGCACGCTCACCAGCCTGGTGGTCAGCACCGGCGACACCATCCGCAGCAGCACCCAGTCGGCCCGCGAATCCATGCTGTCGGTGTCGACCGACGTCGGCGCCCAGTTGCAGGTCACTTCGGCGGAGATCGAGCGTGCCCTCACCTCGGTCGGTACCACCGCCGCCGCGACCGTGGTGTCGAGCGCGACCGAGGCCCAGGCCAAGCTGACCATGGTGTCGACCGAAGCCGCGATGCAGTTCCGCTCGCTGTCCGACGATATCGAACGCACCCTGTCGGCGGCCGGCACCGCGACCGCCGCGACCGTGCTGGCCGGCGCCCGCGAGGCCCAGACCACGCTGGTCGCGACCTCGACCGATGTCACCAACCAGGTGAAGTCGCTGACGTCCGACATCGAGCGCACCCTGAGCGAGGTCGGCGGCAACGCCGCGGCGTCGCTACTCGGCAGTGCCCGCGAGGCGCAGAGCACGCTTACCACCACGTCGACCGACGTCGTTGCCCAGGTGAAGTCACTCGCCTCTGAGATCGAGCGCAGCCTGACGGAGGCCGGCGGCTCCACCGCGGCATCGGTGCTGGTCAGCGCCCGCGAGGCGCAATCCGCCCTCACCACCACCTCCACCGAAGTCGCCAATCAGGTGAAGTCGCTGGCCATCGACATCGAGCGCACCCTCACCGGTGCCGGCGACACCACCTCGGCCTCGGTGCTGGCGAGCGCCCGCGAGGCCCACGCCACCCTGGTGTCGGCATCGTCCGAGGTCACCGGCCAGATCCGTTCGCTGTCGACCGACATCGAACGCACGCTTTACGCGGCCGGCAACGCCACCGCCGAAGCCGTGCTCAGCGGTGCGCGCGCCGCGCAGTCGACCCTGGTCTCGGCTTCGGAAGAGACCTCCGACAAGGTCAAGTCGCTCAGTGCGGAGGTTCAGCGCACGCTGCTCGAAGCCGGCACCACGACCGCCGATGCGATCGTCGCCGGTGCCCGCGAGGCACAGTCCACGCTGGTCGCCGCGTCGTCGGAAACCACCAGCCAGGTGACGACGCTGACCGCAGACGTCGAACGCCGGCTGTCCGCCTCCGGCGCCAGCACGATCGAGACCATCGTGGCCGGTGCGCGTGAAGCGCAGAACACCCTGGTGGCGACCTCGACCGAGGCCGCCAACCAGGTCAAGTCGCTGGCCAGCGACGTCGAGCGCACGCTCACGGCTGCCGGCAGCGCGACCGCCGGTGCCCTGCTCGCCAGTGCGCGCGAAGTCCAAACCACCTTGGTTTCGACCGCGACCGAATCCGCCGACCAGGTCCGCTCGATCGCCGCCGATGTCGAGCGCACCCTCGTCGCCACCGGCCGCAGCACCGCGGACTCCATCCTGGCCGGCGCCCGCGAGGCCCAGACCACGCTCGCGGCCGCATCGGGCGAAGCCGCCAACCACGTCAAGTCGCTGGCGGTCGACGTCGAGCGCACGCTGACCGGCGTCGGCGCCGCGACTGCATCGACCATCCTCGACAGCGCCCGCCAGGTGCAGGCCGCGCTGACCTCGAGCACGGTCGACGCCGCCGGCCAGATCAAGGCGATCTCCGCCGAGATCGAGCAAACGCTGTCGAACGTCACCAGCAACACCACCGACCACATCCAGGCCAGCGCGTCCGCCGCCCAGGCCACGCTGGTGGCGATGTCCAACGAGGTCAGCGCCAAGATCAAGTCGACCTCGGCCGACGTCGAACGGTCTGTGTTCGCCGCCAGCGGCAGCTTCGGATCGACGATTTCGGCCAAGAGCGAGGAGATCGTCGGTTACGTGCAGCAGCAGGCCGAACGGCTGTCGCAGATCATCGACGGCAAGCGCGGCGTGCTGGTCGAAGCCATCACCGGCAAGACCAGCCAGCTCACCGTCGAGATCGACCGCGTCACCGCCGATGCGCTGAACGCCATCGAGGTCCGCGGCAAGACCTTCTCGAACTCGATCCTGACCAACGGCACCGAAGTCGCCCGCTCGATCACCGGCGCCGGCGATCTGGCCACGAGCGCGATCAACAAATCGCTCAAGGATCTCGACCTCGCGTCGCGGTCGGCGATCGAACAGTCGCGCCAGGTCTCGGTCACCGCCGTCACCGAGATGCAGGAGACCAGCAAGATCCTGCGCACCGACACGGTGGCGCTGTTCGAGCGGCTGCGTGAAGGCAACATCCTGTTGCAGGAAGTGCTGACCGGTGCCCACGAGAACCTCAACTCGCTGGAACGCGCGCTGGTCACCCGGGTCGCCGACTTCGTCACCACCATGAACGAGGTCAACGCCCGCAGCGGTGCCGCGACTCAGACGCTGGAAGACCAGCTCACCGGCTTCCACGCTAAGACCGCCAAGGCGCTGGAAGATCTCGGCGCGCTGTCGGCGCAGTTCGAGGCTCACGGCCACGCTTTGGCCGAGGCGGCCGACCTGCTCGAGCACAGCAACCGTGCGGCGTCGAGCTCGGTGACCGATCGCAGGGAGGCACTGGAATCGCTGGTGACCACCCTCGATCTGCGCACCACCGATCTCGACCAGCGGCTCGGCCGGTTCACCAGCCTGCTGGATGAATCGCTCGCCGCCGCCGAGGAGCGCGCCCGCGACATCGCGCGGATCGTCGCCGAAACCGCCGGCGCCGGCTCGGCCAGCATCTCGCAGCAGTTCGAAGCGGTGCGCAACGCCGCCGAGCACGAGCGCCGCCTCACCGTCGAGGCGATGCATCAGGTGTATCAGCAGGGCACGCAGGAAGCCGACGCGCTGTTCAAGCAATCGGCCGATCGCTTCACCTCGATCGTCCAGGGCATCAAGCAGATGGCCGCCGAGATGCACCACGAGCTCGAATCCACCCGCGAGGAGCTGCGCCGCGGCGTGCTCGAAATCCCGCAGGAGGCGGCCGAGAGCACCGCGCAGATGCGCAAGGTGATCGTCGACCAGATCGAAGCGCTGGCCGAACTCAACCGCATCGTCGCCCGCCACGGCCGCGGCATGGATGTGGTGACGCCGACCCGCGCCGCCGCCACCAACCGCGAGGCGGAGCCGGTGCTGGCCGCCGCCAGCAGCGGACGCGCCGAAACGATCGCCGCCCGCCCGGCTTCACGAGGCCGCGACTCCAGCGCCGCGACGCTGCCGCCGCCGGACCTCGGCCTGCCGGCCGGGCCGCGCCGCACCGAAGCGCCGCCGGTCGCGCCCGGCAACGCCGACCAGGGCCGTGACGGCTGGCTGTCAGAGCTGCTCAACCGCGCCGACACCAGCGCCGAGCGCGAACCGCCGCGCGGCCGCGCCGCCCAGCAATCCCAGGCTGCGATGAGCGGCAATCCGCTGGAATCGCTGTCGCTCGACATCGGCCGGCTGATGGACCGCAACCTCGCGCTGGAAATGTGGGAGCGCTATCAGCGCGGTGAGGCGAAGTCCTTCACCAAGCGGCTGTACACGCCGGCCGGTCAGAAGGCGTTCGACGAGGTCGCCCGCAAGTATCGCAGCGAGCGCAGCTTCAAGCAGACCGTCGACCGCTACATCGCCGAGTTCGAGCGCCTGCTCGACGAGGTCGCCCGCGACGACAACGCCCCGCAGGCGCTGCGCGGCCACCTCGCCTCCGAGACCGGTCTGGTCTACACGCTGCTGGCTCACGCGGCGGGGCGGCTGGGATAAGACAGCGCCTGCCCGCGGCTCGGGCAGCGGGGTCAGCTATCAACGAGCAGAGCGGGGGCCGGTGGTCCCCGCTTTTCGTTTGGCGTTGTGGAAGCGGTGTAGCACCGCTATCTCACGTCGAGACGCTCCCCAGTTTCTGGCCCGCATCAAGTCTGGGACACACCATGCCTTCCGAACCCCGCTCACCTCGCCTCGCCGTTCTGATCGATGCCGACAACGCATCCGCCAAGATCGCCGACGGGCTGTTCGAAGAGATTGCGAAGATCGGTGAAGCCAGCGTTCGCCGGATCTACGGCGACTTCTCCACCCAGCGCTCGAAGGGCTGGGCCGATATTCTGGCGAAACACGCCATCATTCCGCAGCAACAGTTCGCCTACACGACGGGGAAGAACGCATCCGACATCACGCTGGTGATCGATGCGATGGACCTGCTTCACAGCGGCCGTTTCGATGGCTTCTGCCTGGTTTCGTCCGACAGCGACTTCACCCGTCTCGCCTCCCGGATTCGCGAGCAAGGCGTCGACGTGTTCGGCTTCGGCGAACAGAAAACCCCGGAGAGTTTCCGGCAGGCGTGCCGGCGCTTCGTCTACACCGAGAACTTGATCGCCGGAGCGGCCGACAGCAAGGGCACGGCGTCGGCTGCGAAACCGCTTCAGCCGCCGAGCGCAGCCACGCCGATCATCGAACGGGTGATCAAGCAGATGGAAAGCGAAGACGGCTGGGTGTCGCTCGGTGAAGTCGGCAAGCGCCTGTCCAATCTGGCGTCCGACTTCGATCCGAGAACCTTCGGCTTCCGCAAGCTGAGCGACCTGGTGCGAAAGACCAACGCGTTCGAGCTGGAGCAGCAGAACGGCCACTCGATGCGGATTCGCCTGAAACCGATCGACGCACCGGCCGCCAAGACGACGTCCCGGCGGAGGCGCTCCGCAAGACCGAACCCGCCCACGGGCGGCGCCGAGTCCTGACCGGCCGGCGGCGCATGGTTCGAGACGGCGCTACGCGCAACCTCACCGGGAGGTCGAGCCTGTTGTCAGCATTCTCGGAATGCGGAGTCCTGATCCCACCGAGAAACGAGCCTGTGTGCCCTGATGCGGGCATCGACATCAGGGACGTGCGTGCGGCCCGATCGATGATACCGGTGTCCGCTGCGCTTGCTACTGCGCCCGTCGCCGCGGCGGACGCGGTTGTTCGGCGCGGGCGTCCGGTGGGGCCTGTTGCGCGGTGTTGCTCGGACCGAACAGCACCCGGGTCGGATTGCGGTCGAAATTGTTCACCGCGCGGCTGATGTCGGCCAGCGTGCGGCGGCCGTCGAGGATCAGCGTGGCCGAGCGCTTGTCGAGGTTGTCGGCGAGTTCGCGGAACGACTTCACGGCCTGGAACAGCTCGCCGCCGTCCTTGCCCCCGGCCAGCGCGTCGATGCCCTGCATCACGCTGTCGGTCTTGGCGATCACGCTGTCGACCCGCGACACGATACTGTCGATCTTGTCGGAGCTGCGCGCCAGTCCCGACGTGAAGGTCTGCAAATTCTCCAGCGAGGTCTTCACCGATTCCTGATTGTCTGCGACCAGGCGGTTGACGTTGCGCAGCGTCGCCTTGATCGACTCGGAGATGTCCTGAAGCAGTTCGGGATCGGCGGTGAGCACCGGAGTGCCGTCGTCGTCGAGCGGCACCGGCGGGGCGGTTTCCGAGCCGCCCTTCAACGAAATCGCGGCGACGCCGGTCAGGCCCTGGAATTCCAGACCGACCTGGGTGTCCTTGCGGATCGGCGCGGTGTTCTCGACCATCGCCAGCGCCACCACCCGGCGCGGATTGTCGAGCTTCACCGACACCACCTCGCCGACCCGGACGCCGTTGAAGTTGACGCTGCCGCCGTTGCGCAGGCCCGAAGCCGCCCCCTCGAACACCACCCGCAGCGGGCTGCGCGCCTTGGTGGTGTGCAGGCTCTGAAACCACAGCACGAACCCGAGCGCCGCGGCGATCACCGCGAGGGTGAACGTCCCGATCAGGAAGTAATTCGCACGCGTTTCCATTCGCCTCTACTCCACACCAGTTCGCGGCGCCGCCGGCTCGCGGGCCGCCGCGTCGCGCAGCAGGCTTTGAGCGCAGATTGCGGAAGCAAAACGACGCACCCACGGTGCGACGATCGAAATTTCCAGGCGCAGCCCGATCATGGCGAACCGACCACCGCACGGGCACGCTTGCCGTGGAAATAAGAACGCAGCCACGGATGCTGCGAGGCCTGCATGTCGGCGATGGTCCCGGCCGCGATCACCTTGCCGTCCCCCAGCACCGCGATGCGGTCGCAGGCGGTATGCAGGCTGTCGAGGTCGTGGGTTACCATGAAAACCGTCAGGCCCAAAGTGCGCTGCAGCGTCCGCACCAGCTCGTCGAAGTCGCCGGCCCCGATCGGGTCGAGGCCCGAGGTCGGCTCGTCGAGAAATACCAGCTCCGGATCGAGCGCGAGCGCACGCGCCAGCGCCACGCGCTTGATCATGCCGCCGGACAGTTCCGACGGATAGCGGTCGATCACCTCCGGCTTCAGTCCGACCATCACCAGCTTGGCGATGGTGATTTCGTCGAGCAGCCGCTGCGACAGCTTGAGATATTCCCGCACCGGGAACTGGATATTCTGCCGCACGGTGAGCGACGAAAACAACGCGCCCTGCTGGAACAGGATGCCCCAGCGCCGCTCGACGCCGCGGCGCTCGGCCTTGCCGGCCTTGTCGAGGTCGATGCCGAACACCTCGATGCTGCCGCTGAGCTTCGGCACCAGGCCGATGATGGTGCGGGTCAGCACCGACTTGCCGGCGCCGGACGGGCCGACGAAGCCGAGGATCTCGCCGCGGCGCACGTCGAGATCGAGGCCGTTCAGCACCTTGGTGGCGCCGAACTGCACGGTGACGTCGCGCACCCGGATGATCGAATCGGCCGCTGCCGTCATCGTCAGATTCCAATTCCCGCAAAGAAGATCGCGAACACCCCGTCCATCACGATCACGAAGAAGATGCTCTTCACGACCGAGGCGGTGGTGTGGCGGCCGAGCGACTCGGCGCTGCCCTGCACCGCCAGCCCCTCGACGCAGGCGACGATGCCGATCACCGCCGCCATCACCGGCGCCTTGATCATGCCGACGGTGAAATGATCGATCGAGATCGCGTCGCGCAGCCGCAGCAGGAACGCCTCCGGATCGACGCCGCCGTACAGCCAGGCGACCAGGCCGCCGCCATACAGCGCCGCCATCGCGCCGAGGAAGGTGAGGATCGGCACCGCCAGCACCAGCGCGATCAGCCGCGGCACGATCAGCACGTCGATCGGATCGAACCCCATGGTGCGCAGCGCGTCGATCTCCTCACGCATCTTCATCGAGCCGAGTTCAGCCGTATAGGCGCTCCCCGACCGGCCGGCCACCATGATCGCCACCAGCAGCACGCCGAGTTCGCGCAGCACCAGGACGCCGAGCATGTCGACCACGAAGACATCGGCGCCGAACTTGCGGAAATGGAAGATGCCCTGCTGCGCCACGATGCAGCCGATCAGGAAGGTGATCAGCAGGATGATCGGCACCGCGTTCCAGCACACCTGTTCGAGGTGGTGGACGGTCGAGGTCAGCCGGAACGAGGTCGGCCGGATCACGATCCGGCCCAGCCCGGCCAGAACCGCTCCCATCATGCTGATCAGCGCGACGATGTCGTCGAAGAACGCATACATGGTGCGACCGAGGCGCTCGATCGGCGCGCGCAGCGCCCCGCCTCGCTTCGGCGCGGGCCCGCTTTCGCTGACCTGCCGGACTTCGTCGACCAGGCTGGCATAGTTGGCTGACAGCCCGGCAATCCGTGCCTCGGCGCCGGCCTGGCCGAGATTGCGCCGCAGCCGTTCGATCAGCCAGGCGCCGAAGGTGTCGAGCCGCGCGATGCCGGAGACGTCGATGAAGACGTCCGGCTTGCTGCCGCCGAGCTGTTCCGCTTCAGTGACCAGCCGCTCCAGTACCGGCGCGAACCGCGCCGTCCACGATCCCGAGGCGCACAGCGCCAGCCCTTCGGCACGCGCGATCCGTTCGAGCGACGGTCCGCCCTCCAACGCTATCTGCTGTGTCATTTTGAGCCAATCCGGGTTCGACCGTCACCTTGCGGGACAAGCGCTTTACCAGCCATACTTGTCAGCTCCGGGCAACCCTCGGTTTGAGCTGACAAGGCCTGCAAATGAACTCCCTGATAGCGCCCGAACTGACCGGGCGCATCGAACGCTGGCCGATCGCCGGCGCTTTCAACATCAGCCGTGGAGCCAAGACCGAAGCGATCGTCGTGGTGGCCGAACTGCGCTGCGGCGACCATGTCGGCCGCGGCGAATGCGTGCCCTATGCGCGCTATGGTGAGACGCCGGAGGGCGCGCTCGCCGCGCTGGAAGCGATGCGCGGGCCGCTCGCCGATGGCCTCGATCGCGCCGCGCTGCAGGCCGCGATGCCGCCCGGCGCCGCCCGCAATGCGCTGGATTGCGCCCTCGTCGATCTGGAAGCGAAGGCGAGCGGCCGGCGGGCCTGGGAGTTGCTCGGCAGCGCGCCGCCGCGCCCGGCGACGACGGCCTACACGATTTCGCTCGGCACGCCCGAAGCGATGGCCGAGGCCACCGTGAAGGCCGCAGCGCGGCCGCTGCTCAAGATCAAGCTCGGCGGCGACGGGGATGATGCACGGATCGCTGCGGTGCGCCGCGCCGCGCCGAATTCCGAACTGATCGTCGATGCCAACGAAGCGTGGACGCCGGACAATCTCGCCCGCAACCTCGCCGCCTGTGCGGATGCCGGCGTGACACTGGTCGAGCAGCCGCTTCCGGCCGGCCGCGACGAAGCGCTGGGCACGATCGCGCGTCCCATCGCGGTGTGCGCCGACGAGAGCGTGCACGACCGCGCTTCGCTCGCCGCGCTCTGCGGCCGCTACGATGCGGTCAACATCAAGCTCGACAAGACCGGCGGACTCACCGAGGCGCTGGCGATGGCCGAGGCGGCGCAGGCGCTCGGCCTACAGATCATGGTCGGCTGCATGGTGGCGACGTCGCTGGCGATGGCGCCGGCGATGCTGCTGACGCCGTTCGCCCGCTTCGTCGATCTCGACGGCCCGCTGCTGCTGGCGCGCGACCGCGACGACGGCCTGCGCTACGACGGCAGCACGGTCTATCCGCCCGACGCGGCGCTGTGGGGCTGAGCGGCGCCCGCCGGCGCCAGCAATCGTCGGCGCATCAGCACCAGCACCACCGCACCGGCGAGGCCCATCGCCGCCATCATGTCATAGACCGCGAGGCCGTAGCGGGCGAACACCGCGCCGGAGGCAATCGACGCGCAGCTCATCACCAGCCCGGTCGCCGCGGTGTAGTAGCCCTGCCCGCGCGCGATTACATGGCCGGGCACGTGGCGGACCAGCAGCCCCATGGTGCCGACCTGGGTGAGGCCGAAGGTCAGACCGTGAAGTAACTGTACCGCGGTGAGCAGCGCCAGCGACGGATCCTGCGCGGTGACCAGCCAGCGCAGCACCGCGCTCAGCCCGCCGCCCAGCATCAGCCACATCGGCGACCAGGTGAACCGCGGCGACAGCGCGAACACCACGATCTCGGCGACGACGCCGAGCACCCACAGCACCGCGATCGTCGCGCCGCCGAGGCCGGCGTCCTGCCAGACGATCGACGCGAAAGTGTAGTATGCGGCGTGGCTGCCCTGGATCAGCGCCGCCGCGATGATGATCGCCAGGAAGGTCGGATTGCGCAGCAGCGCCGAGCCGCGCTGCGGCGTCGCCGATTTGGCCGGCGCATCGAGCGGCCGCAGGCCGAAGCCCGCCACCGCGCCGAGCCAGGCGGCGGCGGCGATCAGCCAGATCAGATGCTCCGGCGCCACCACGTCGGCGAGCACGCCGCTGACCAGCGCACCGGCGATGAAGGCGGCGGAGCCCCACAGCCGCAGCGGCCCGTAGTTCAGCCCGTAGCGCGCCACCGCCTTCAGCGCGTAGCCGTCGGTGAGCGGGACGATTGGCGTCCAGGCGCAGGCGGTGAGCACGAACACCACGAAGATCAGCAACGGCCCACGTATGATTCCGAGGAGGGTGAAGCCGAGCGCTGTGATCAGTGCGGTGATGATCATTGCGACGCGAATCGCATTGCGCCGTTCGGCCGCCGCGGTGATGAAAGGCAGCAGCGTGAAGCGCGTCACCGCCGGCGCCGCGACGATCACGCCGATCCAGGAAGCCTCGATTCCAACGGCTTTCAGCCACACCGTGAAGAACGGCAGGTAGGTGCCGGTGACCGCGAAGGTGGTCGCGTAGAACAACGCGAGCCGGGATGCGAATCGTGTCGCGGCCGGCGATGGGGTGGGGATTTGTGATTCGAAAGACATCAATTCAATTGCGATTCGACGCGGATCGTGGTGATCGTTATCGTGACGCGCAGTGATTTGTGCAACGAGTCCATGATGGCTGACGAAGCATTCGCCCTTTCGCCGATCTCCGCCCGACCGGCGATGCCGAGTGATGCGGACTACGACGCGATCCGCGAAGCCTTCATGGAGACCTCGCGCGGCCGCTGGTTCCTCACCGAATACGCCAAGCGCAACCGCAATGCCGACACCAGCATGGTGCTCGACGCGGTGGCGCGGATCGAACAGACGCTCGCCGCACAGAAGCAGGCGCAATCCGATTCAGCGGCCGAGACGCTGGCGGCGCTGCGCGCGGTGATCGGCGAGGCGCGCGCCAACGTCGCCCGGGCGGTCGCGGCGCTGGACGATACGGCCACGCTGGCGGCGGCGCATCGCGGCAGCCGGGCGATCAGCGAGGTCGCTGCCACTTTGCGCGAATGCGGCGCCGACTCCCGGATCTGCGATCTGCTCGACCAGCAGGTCGCCGCCATCGACGGCGGTCACCGGCTGGTGGCGGCGATCGATCGCACGGCGATCGAAGCTGCGTTCGACCGGATGCTGCAGCATGTCGCAGCGATCTCGGGTGCTGCGCCCGACGCGGCGGCGCCCGAGCCGCCCCCCGCGGCGGCGACGCCCGCATCCGCGACCGACACCATGCCGGCTCCGGTGGCCGAGCTGCAGCAGCCGGCACCTCAGGCCGCTGCTGCCGAGCCCCCCGCGCAGTCCGCTGTGCCACCGCAGCCGGTCTCATCTCAGCCAGTCTCACCGCAGTCTCTCCCGACACAGTCTCTCCCGCCGCAGCCTGACGCCTTGCAGGCAGCCGCCCCCGTCGCGCCGGCGGCCGAGGCTGAGACCGGATTCACGGTGGTGACCGGCACTGCGGCTGACGAACTCGAGTTCGTCGAACCGGCGGACGAGACCACGGCGACCGACGCCCCTACGACCACCGCGGCCCCGGCGGCAGAACTGGAAGTTGCGGCTGCGGAGGTCGCAGAGCTCGAAACACCGGCTGTCACCGGCCGGATCACCCAGCAGAGCGACGCCGAGGATCTGCTCGACGAAGTGGTGGCTCTGGACGCCGAAGGCTCCGAAGACGACGCCATGCTCGACCTGGTCGCCCGCGAGATGTCGGCGCCCGACGTCTCGGCGCCGTACCGGCCCGAGGACGACGCCTACGCGGCGGCTGCGGCCAGCACCGCCGAGGAGATCGAGTCCGACATCGTCGCGCTGCAGCAGGCGCTGAACGAAGAGATCGAGCTTGCGCCGGAACCGATCGCTCGCGGCGACGCTCCGCCGTCCGTCGACGATCCGTTCGCGGCGCCCCCCGAGGCCGAGCCGGTCTTCGATCCGGTTGGCGAGATCGGTGAAGCGGCGCCCTTGGTGGCCTCGGCCGAGCCGATCGCCGTGCATGCGGCCGCTGCGCCGGTAGCGATGGCCACCGCGGCTGGCGCCGAAGAAGTCACCCCCGCGGCTCTGACCTCGCTCGGCGCCGCGGCGATTGCCAGCGGCGCGATTGCGGCCCCGCCGCCGATGCGCAGCGACGCGCTGGTGCCGATCCGGCGGATGAGCCAGGCCGAGAAGATCGCGTTTTTCTCGTAATCGCGCGTTCTTCTCGTAATCGGCCTAGGCGCGAGCGCGCCTCGACATCAGGCGATCAGCCGGGCGAACAGATCGGCGTCGACATTGCCGCCCGACAGCACGATCGCGACAGTCTTGCCGCGCACGTCCAGCTTGCCGGCCAGCAGCGCCGCCAGCGCCACCGCGCCGCCCGGCTCCACCACCAGCTTCAGTTCCCGGAACGCGAACCCGACCGCACGGCCGACCTCGGCATCCGACGCCGCGACGCCGCCGGCGAGCAGCACGCGATTGATCGCGAAAGTGACCTCGCCCGGGATCGACATCATCAGCGCGTCGCAGATCGTGCGGCCGCCGGACGGATTCGATTCGCGCCGGCCCGCCACCAGCGAGCGGGCGTGGTCGTCGAAGCCCTCCGGCTCGGCCGACATCGCCAGCGCCTGCGGGAAACGCGCCTTGACGGCGAGCGCGGTGCCGGCCACCAGCCCGCCGCCCGAAGCCGGCGCCACCACCAGGTCGGGTTCGATACCCAGCGCGGCGAGGTCTTCGGCGATTTCGCGGCCGACCGTGCCCTGCCCGGCGATCACCATCGGATCGTCGAACGGCCGCACCAGCGTCGCGCCGCTGCGCCCCGCGATGTCGCGGGCGATCGCCTCGCGGTCCTCGCGGTCCCGATCGTACAGCACCACCTCGGCGCCATAGCCGGCGGTGCGCTCGCGCTTGGAGGCCGGCGCGTCCGACGGCATCACGATGGTGGCGTGGACGCCGAGCAATTGCGCCGCCGCGGCGACGCCCTGGGCGTGGTTGCCGGAGCTGAATCCGACCACGCCGGCGCGCCGGAGCTCCGGCGTGAGCGACGCCAGCTTGTTGTAGGCGCCGCGAAACTTGAACGAGCCGGTGCGCTGCAGGACTTCCGGCTTGAGGAAGACGCGGCCGCCGGTGGCGGCATCGAGTGCCGGCGAAGTCAGCAACGGCGTCCGCACCGCGACAGGCGCGAGTACTTCGGCAGCCGCATCGATATCGGCGACGGAAACGGGCAACACAGCGGGATTGATCATGACCGCCATCTAACGCGCAGCGGCGCGCGCCGACAAGGTGCGATGATACGTTCGGCTCAGGCCACCAGACAGTGCGGCTTGGCGCCTTGCGGGTTGGCCCGGGCCGAATCCAGCATCGACACGCAGCGCACGTTGTCGATGAAGGCCTGCGCCGAGGCTTCCCAGGTGTGATCGGCCGCAAAGCCGAGACACGCCTCCCGCGAGATCTCCAGCGCGCCGAGGCACGCCGCGTGCAGATCCTCGCTGAGCACGCCGACCGGCTCGTCGCCGATCACATCGCGCGGCCCGGTCACCGGATAGGCCGCGACCGGTACGCCGCTGGCGAGCGCTTCGAGCAGCACCAGCCCATAGGTGTCGGTCTTGCTCGGAAATACGAACACGTCGGCGGCGGCATAGACCTGCGCCAGGGCGTCGCCCTGTCTGGCGCCGAGGAACACCGCATTCGGAAAGTCGCGCTCCAGCGCCGCCCGCGCCGGGCCGTCGCCGACCACCACCTTGGTGCCGGGCAGATCGAGCGACAGGAAGGCTTCGAGGTTCTTCTCGACCGCGACACGGCCGACCGACAGGAACACCGGCCGCGGCAGGCCGAGATCGGCGCCCTCGCGCGGGTGAAACAGATGCCCGTCGACGCCGCGCGGCCACAGCACGACATTGCGGAAGCCGCGGCCGCGGAGCTCGTCGGCGAGCGCCGGCGTCGCCGCCATCACCGCATGGCTGGCGCCGTGAAACCGGCGCAGCAGCGACCACACCCAGGACTCCGGGATCGGCGCCCGCGCCGAGACGTATTCGGGGAAGCGGGTGTGGAAGCTGGTGGTGAAGCGCAGGCCGCGCTTGCGGCAATAGCGCCGCGCCGCGAGCCCGATCGGCCCTTCGGTGGCGATGTGGATGCAATCGGCCTGCGCAGCGTTGATCAGACGCGCGACGCGGATCGGATTGGGGATCGCAATCCGCAGGTCTGGATAGCTCGGCAGCGCCATCGTCGGAAACGTCTCGGGCGTGAGGAACACGACCTCGACGCCGAGCGATTTCGCCGCCTCGGCCATCATCGTCAGCGTCCGCACCACGCCGTTGACCTGCGGGTGCCAGGCGTCCGTCGCGATCAGGATACGCATCAGGCGGCCCGCGCCGCGACCGTCGGCACCGGCAGATTGCGCTTCAGCAAATCGGTCCAGGTGATGATCTCGAACCGGCCGTCCTCGTGCTCGGCGAGCGCGGTGCAGCTTTCGACCCAGTCGCCGCAGTTCATGTAGTTGATGCCGTGGAAGTCGCGGATTGCAGCGGTGTGGATGTGGCCGCAGATCACCCCGTCGGTGCCGTGGCGGCGGGCCTCCTGCGCCAGCGTCTCTTCGAACGCGCCGATGTAGTTCACCGCGTTCTTGACCTTGTGCTTGGCCCATTGCGACAGCGACCAATACGGCACACCGAACCAGCGGCGGAACGCATTGACGATGCGGTTGAGCCGGATCGCGAGGTCGTAGGCCTTGTCGCCGACATGGGCGAGCCATCTGGCGTTCTGCACCACGAGGTCGAAGATGTCGCCGTGGATCACCAGATAGCGCCGGCCGTCGGCGCCGGTGTGGATCGCGTTCTCGACGACTTCGATGCCGCCGAAATGGGTGCCGTAGTAGTTGCGCAGAAACTCGTCGTGGTTGCCCGGCACGTAGATGATGCGCGCGCCCTTGCGGCCCTTGCGCAGCAGCTTCTGCACGAAGTCGTTGTGCGACTGCGGCCAGTACCAGTTCGACTTCAGTGCCCAGCCGTCGATGATGTCGCCGACCAGATAGATGGTGTCAGCATCGTGGACGCGGAGAAAATCGAGCAGCAGGTTGGTCTGCGATCCTCGTGCACCGAGATGAACATCGGAAATGAACAGGGTGCGAAAGCGCCGTTCCGGACCGTCATCGCTCATCGGTCGTGTCCCATCCAAGGCCGCCCGCGGGCGGCGACGTCTCGAGTCCGGCCTCAGGCCGCCATCGGCGTGACAGTCCGCTCGAAACACACCAGCGTGTAGATGCCGAACGGCTTCAGCTTACGCCGCTCGACCAGGATCGCGTCGGAGGTGGCCTGTGCCCAGGCCTGCAGCCGCGCGAACGGAAATTCAGGACGCAGACCCAGCGCGCGGGTCTTCTGCGCCGCCCAGCGCTCGACCGCGGCGGCCACGCCGACTTCGGAGTAGAGATGATTGACCAGGATGATGCGGCCGCCGGGCTTCACCACGCGATGACACTCCGACAGCACCTGTTCGGGATTGGCCACCAGCGTGATGACGAACTGCGCCACGACGCAATCGAACGTCGCGTCGTCGAACTCCATCGCGTGCGCATCCATCTGGCGCACGTCCTTGACCCACGGATAGCGGCCGGACGCCATCTTGGCACGCGCCTTCTCCAGCATCGGCTCGCACAGATCGATACCGGTAATTTCGGTCGAGGCGTCGTAGTCGTCGAACGACAGTCCGGTACCAACACCGACCTCGAGGATCTTACCACCGTGCGCGCGCGCTTCCGCAGCCGCCGCGCGACGTCCCTTCACCATCACCGGTCCGCACACCGCGTCGTAGATCGGAGCCCAGCGGGCGTAGGCGGTTTCAATCAGGGACTTGTCGAGATCGGGCGTCATCGGTTCCGTTCGAATCGTAAATTACTTACGAATTCGGATTATCAGCCGAGTACGACGACTGGACGACAGCGCACGGTCGCCCGGTTAGGGCCTTAGTCGAAGCCGTGGAAATGATGGATCGGGCCGTGGCCGTGCCCGACCGACAGCCGATCCGCCGCCGCGATCGCGGCGCTGACCCATTGCTTGGCATCGGCCACAGCGGCCTGCAATGACTGGCCTTTGGCGAGGTTGGCGGCGATCGCCGATGACAGCGAGCAGCCGGTGCCGTGGGTGTTGTTCGTCACGATCCGTGGCGCGGCGAGCGCCTGCACCTCGGTTCCAACAAACAGGTAATCGGTGCTGGTCGGGCCGGTTCCATGGCCGCCCTTGATCAACACCGCTTCGCAGCCGAGCGCGAGCAGCCGCCGTCCCTGCCCCTCGATCGCGGCCGGATCTGTGGCGACCGGCTCATCGAGCAGCGCGGCGGCTTCCGGCAGGTTCGGCGTGATGATGCGGGCGCGCGGGATCAGCGCCGTGCGCAGCGCCTCGACGCAGTCGTCGGCGATCAGCCGGTCACCGGAGGTCGCAACCATCACCGGATCGAGCACGACGTTGGCGGCGTGCCAGCGGTCCAGCCCATCGGCGATCACCGCGATCACGCCGCGCTGCGCCACCATCCCGATCTTGGTGGCGGCGACCGCCAGATCGCTGAACACCGCATCGATCTGCGCGGTGACGAAATCGGCCGGCACGTCGTGGATCGCGGTGACGCCGCGGGTGTTCTGCGCCGTCAGCGCGGTGATCACCGAGGCGCCATAGACCCGGTTCGCGGAAAACGACTTGAGATCGGCCTGAATGCCGGCGCCTCCTCCGGAGTCGGAGCCGGCGATGGTGAGTGCGATCGGAATGGCCATCAACATGCTCGATTGAGAAGGGTGTGGACCGGCGGCGCCGATCGCGGTCGTAGCGTGCCCGCGCCGCAGCGGCAAGAGCTTGCGCCGGCAGGGGGTTTTGGGCTTGATGGCGCAAATCAAGCTGCCGGAGAGACCCGCGATGGTGCCGTTTTTCGTCCAGATCAAATGCCAGCTCGGCCAGTCCTACGCCGTCGCCAACGCGATCGCCGAAGCCGAGATCGCCTCGGAGATCTATTCCACCGCCGGCGACTACGATCTGCTGGTGAAGTTCTATGTCGACCGCTCGACCGACATCGGCCATTTCGTCGCCGACAAGGTCCAGGTGGTCCCCGGCATCAAGGACACCCACACCATCATCACCTTCAAGGCGTTCGGCCCGAAGTGATCGCCGGTCACCCGGCCTTGGCCTTGCGCGGCGGCCGGACCGGCCCCTGCACCGGCGGCAGCGACTTGATATAGGCCGCGATCGCCTCGCGGTCGTCCTTGCCGAGCTGCGAGGTGTTGCGGATCACCTGGGCCATCGAGCCGCCGGCGCTGTCGCCTTCCGGCGTCATGCCGGTCTCGAGGAAATAGGCGATGTCGCCGGCGCTCCAGTCGGCGAGCCCCTTCTGGGTGATGTTCGGCACCCAGCCCCTGCCTTCGGGATCGGGTCCGCCGGCGAACCGCTGCGCCGCGACGATGCCGCCGAGCGCATTGCGCGGGCTGTGGCACTCGGCACAGTGGCCGAAGCTATTGACCAGATAAGCGCCGCGATTCCACTGCGCCGATTGCGCCGGATCGGGCGTGAACGGCGTGTCGTCGAAGAACAGCAGTTTCCACAGCCCGACCGCGCGGCGGATGCCGAACGGGAACGGCACCTCGTTCGGCGGCGCCCGGCCGGCCACCGCCGGCAGCGTCTTGATGTAGGCGAACAGGTCGCGGACGTCGTCGAGCCGCGCGTGCGCGTAGGACGGATATGGAAATGCCGGATAGAGATGCACGCCGCCCGGCGCCGTACCCCGCATCACCGCACTGACGAACTCCGCCTCGGTCCATTTGCCGATGCCGTCGTTCGGATTTGGCGAGATGTTCGGCACGTAGAAGGTGCCGAACTCCGACTTCAGCCCCAGCCCGCCGCCGAGCTTCGTGCGATCGTCCTGCTTCGGCGTGGCGTGGCATTCGGCGCAACCACCGGCGTAGAACGCGGTGCGGCCGTTCTCAAGGTTGGCGGTGCGCGCCGGCAGACGGTCGGCCGGCACCGTGGCCGGCATGGTGAGCAGCCAGAACGCAGCGACCGCGATGATCGCCGCAATCAGAATGACAGCTCCGATTGTCCTGGCCACAGCCGATCTCCGCCGCCGACGGCGCTCGCCGCGTTAGCCTTCCTTCTGGCGGAAGTTCTCGTGGCAGCTTCCGCACGCTTTGCCGATCGGCTGCATCGCCGCCTTCAAGGTGTCGACGTCCTTGACCTTGCCCTTGGCGCCGTCGACCGCCTTGGCGAAGTCGGCGATCTCGGTGTCGAATTTTGCGCGCTCGGTCCAGATTTTCGGCGAGGCGCTGTACTTGCTGTCGAACGCCCTCAGGCCTTTGACGCTGTCCGGAAACAGCTTGGGCAGATCCTTGGCGGTCTCGTCGAACTGCTTGAGCGCCGCATCCACTGCGGCCTGATCGTAAGGTTTCTCGCCCTTGGCGATGGCGCCGAGCACCATCATGTTCCGCCCGTTGTCCTTCATCAGTTTCTGGGTCTTGTCGACCAGATCCTGCTGCGCCATCACGGCGCTCGCCGTCAGCACCAGGGCTCCGGCAACGATCACAGTTCGTAACATCCAGACGTCCTCCCGCTTGGTTGTTTTCAACTCGGTCATGCGCCGCCGGTTCGGCAGCCTTTCATCGGTGGCTTGACGCCACTCTTGTCGACCCGCTCCGACAGCCGCCGCATCACAGACGATGCAGGCGCTCGTGCTCGCGGATCGCCATCCACACCCGCTCCGGCGTCGCCGGCATGTCGATGTGCTCGATCCGGTATTCCCGCCACAGCGCGTCGATGATCGCATTCATCACCGCCGGGCACGAGCCGATCGCGCCGGCTTCGCCCGCGCCCTTCACCCCCATCGGATTGGTCGCGCAGGGCACGTTGTGGGTCTCGAAGGTGATCGGCGCGCCATCGGCCGCGCGCGGCAGCGCGTAGTCCATGAACGAGCCGGTGACGAGCTGGCCGTCCTCGGCGTTGTACACCGCCTGCTCCATCAGCGCCTGGCCGATGCCCTGGATGGTGCCGCCATGGACCTGCCCGGCGAGCAGCAGCGGGTTCAATGTCACGCCGAAATCGTCGACGATCACGTAGTTGACGATCCTGATCCTGCCGGTCGCCGGATCGAGTTCGATCTCGACCAGATGCGTGCCGTTCGGATAGGTGCCGTCGGCACTGGAGAAGGTTGCGCTGGCGTCGAGTTTGGCCGGATCGACGCCGGGCCGCTTGGCGAGATCGGCGAAGCTGATCGAGCGGTCGGTGCCGGCGATCCGGATCGTGCCGTCACTGATTTCGAGATCGGCGGCGCTGGTCTCCAGCGCGTCGGCCGCGATCTCGCGAAGCTGCTCGCCGAGCTGATGGGTGGCGCGCTGCACGCTGACGCCGCCGGACGGGATCGAGGCCGAACCGCCGGTGCCGAGCCCGGTCGCGATCCGGTCGGTGTCGCCCTGCACCACCCGCACCCGCTCCTGCGGTACGCCGAACTGCTCGGCGACGATCTGCGCATAGGCGGTCTGGTGGCCCTGACCGCTCGACTGCGTGCCGATCAGCACGGTGATGTCGCCGTCCGGATCGAGTACCACCTTGGCGGTTTCCTCGCCCATGGTGCCGCAGACCTCGACGTAAGAGGCGAGCCCGATGCCTCGGACCAGCCCCTGCTTCCTGGCAGCCTTGGCGCGCTTGCCAAAATCCTTCCAGTCGCCGATCTCCATCGCACGCTTCAGATGCGCGGCGAAGTCGCCGGAGTCGTACACCTTGCCGGTCGCGGTCTTGTAGGGGAGCTTGCGCGGCGGGATGAAGTTCTTGCGCCGGATCGCATCCGGCGACATCGACAATTTGCGCGCGCAGGCATCGACCAGACGCTCGACCACATAGGCCGCTTCGGGACGGCCCGCACCGCGATAGGCATCGACCGGCACGGTGTGGGTGAACACGGTGCGGATCCGGCAGTGGAACGCCTGGATGTCGTACAGCCCCGGCAGCATGCCGGCTCCGCCGTAGGGAATGTAGGGTCCAAAGGTCGACAGATAGGCGCCGACGTCGCCGATCAGGTCGACATCCATCCCGAGAAACCTGCCGTCTTCGGCGAGCGCCATCCGCGCCGTGGTGACGTTGTCGCGCCCCTGCGAGTCGCCGACGAAATGATCGCCGCGATCGGCGGTCCACTTCACCGTCTTGCGCAGCTTTCTGGCGGCAACCGCGAGCAGCGCGTATTCGCGATACGGAAACAGCTTGGTGCCGAAACCGCCGCCGACATCCGGACAGACCACCCGCATCTTCTCGACCGGGATCTTCAACACGGTCTGGCACAGGATATCGCGCAGCCGGTGACTACCCTGGCTGCCGACCGTCAGCGTGAAGTGATCGCCCTTGGCATCATACTCACAGACGGCCGCGCGGGTTTCCATGTAGTTGGTGACGATGCGCGGATTGACGATGCGGATTTCGGCGATCGCATGGGCCTTGGCAAACGCCTGTTCGGTCGCGGTCTTGTCGCCGATGTTGGCATCGAACAGCACGTTGCCGGCATGATCCGGCCATACCTGCGGGGCACCGGGCTTGACCGCATTGGCGGCGCCGACCACTGCGGGAAGCGGCGTCCACTCGACCGCGATCGCCTCCAGTGCATCGCGGGCATGGGCCAGCGTGTCTGCGACCACGAACGCGATCGCGTCGCCGACGTGGCGAACCTCGTCGCGCGCCAGGATCGGATAGTCCGGTCCCTTGAACGGCTTGTCCGGCAGATTGAACAGGCACGGCAGGCCGCCGAGATCGGCGACGTCGTCCGCCGTCAGGATCGCCAGCACGCCGGGCAGCGCGCGGGCTGCGCTCGCATCGAGCTTGAAGGTGGCATGGGCATGGGGCGAGCGCAGCATCAGCGCGTGGGCGGACGACACCGGAGCCACGTCGTCGGTGTAGCGGCCCTTGCCGCGGATCAGGGGATCGTCCTCTTTGCGCAGCACGCTCTGGCCGACGCCGAACTTGGTGGGAGCCAACTTGGTGGGAGCCATGGGACCGTCACCTCCGATGCGAGTTGGCACCATCTTGCAGCGGATCGGTCACCGGAGCAAACGCGCAGACCGAACCAAGGACCGCGAACACCTAATTATGACGCGGGCGAAAACTGCGGCGACCAGACCACCGAGGCGGCAGCGATCACGATGTGACGTCACGCTGCGGTTCACTGGAAGCAATAGTGAACGGCCAAACAGAAAGGCGCATCGGTCGCCCGATACGCCTTTCAATGCGAGCCGTCTCGAAGAGGCCGGGCGTCGCCGCCCGCCGCAACGATCTCAGTAACAGATCACCCGGCCGTACACCGGGTTGAACACGCAGCCGCCGTAATAGCCACGACCGCGCCCACGGTAGTAGCCACGGCCACGACCGCGGCCACGATAGTAGCCGCGACCACGACCGCGGCCCCGGCCGCGCCCACGCTGAGCTTCGGCCTTGCTGGTGCTGGCGGTCAGGAACAGCGCCGAGGTACCGACGAGGCTGAAGCCATAGATCACGGTCAACGTCACGGCCGCGAGAACGCGCGTCGTCAATCCCTTACGTGGCTTGGAGGCAGTTTGAGCCATTGAGTTTCTCCCAGTCGTTGGGCACGTTACCGTCATACCCGGTTGTTGGTGCACGACATCATGATGACGGTTCAAATGCGCGGGGCGGATTGAGCCCATGAGCGAATTTCACCGGCAAGCTTATGATCAAGCAGCGGTTTCGGTCAAGCCGCGGCTGCATCAGACGCGAATCGACGGGGCCAACCATTAACGGCGAAAGTTGTTCCCCAGGTGGCCGAACGGTGCACTCTCGGCGAGTGTGCAGTGCGAAAACGGCCGCGTTTGAAGACAAGGTGGAATATGCCGTGCAACGCCTCGGCAATGTCCAACTTCCACGCACAAGCTATCCATGCAATCGATGTGAACCGCACGCCGCCGTGGGTCGACTGTCAGAAGTGACGTCCCGCGCCTCGTCCGCGGCCCCGCCGCGCCTTTAGAAAAGCAGCCCATGTCCCGTCAGCACACCTACGTCCTCGGCCTCAACACCTACGATCACGACGTCAGCGCCTGCCTGCTCCGCGACGGCGAAATCGCCTTCGGCATCGCCAAGGAGCGCATCACCCGCGAGAAGCACGCATCAGGCTTCTACAGGGAAGTGATCGACTATTGCCTGAACGCCGAAGGCATCACCATGGCGGACGTCGATCTGGTGGTGCGCAATTGCTACATCCTGCCGGTGCCGGAGATGGAGGACCGGCTGGTGTTTCAGGACATGCCGGGCTTTCTGCCGGAATACGAGCGCGGCGAGGCCACCAGGCATCCGCTGTTCCGCAACCACACCAACAAGGTCGCGACGATCTCGCACCACCTCGCGCACGCCTACAGCGCGTTCGCGCCGTGCCCGTTCGAGGAAGGCGTGGTGATGATCGTCGACGGCGTCGGCAGCTACCGGGCCGATGTCGACGAACCCTTTCCCGGCGACGATGCCTCGCCGCTCGCCCGCGAATCCGAGAGCTACTACAAATTCAGCGGCACCAAACTGGAATGCCTGAAGAAGGTCTGGATGGAGCCGGAGCGCGGCTTCCTCAGCGACGAGTTCTACAACATGCCGGGCCTTGGGGCGTATTACAGCCGCGCCTCGACTTACGTGTTCGGCGACTGGAACAAATGCGGCGAGCTGATGGGACTGGCGCCTTACGGCCGCCCCGGCGCGATGCCGCCGATGCTGCAGTTCGAGGGTGGCAAGCTCACCGTGCCGCGCTGGACGCCCGAGTTGAACCAGCCCTACATCATGGACAGCGCCGGCAAGTGGGAAGACAACCCGTCGATGCGGCACTGGGAAGACCTCGCCTGGCGGGTGCAGGACGACACCGAGCGCGTGCTGCTGGAACGGGCGCGCTGGCTGCGCGAGACCACCGGCGCCAAGAACCTGTGCATCGCCGGCGGCGTTGCTCTGAACTGCGTCGCCAACGGCCGGATCGCCCGCGAGGCGGGCTTCGAGAATGTCTGGATCCAGCCCGCGGCCGGCGACGACGGCATCGCGATCGGCTGCGCTTACTACGGTCATCTGGTGATCCAGCAGAAGCAGCGCGGCTTCGAGATGAAGCACGCCTATATCGGCCGGCCGTATTCGGACGCCGAGGTCGAGGAAGCGACGCAGCGGTTCTTCGTCAAGCCGCAGATCAACATCGTTCGCTCCAGCGAGGTCTACAAGGAAACGGCACGGCTGCTCGCCGACCAGAAGGTCATCGGCTGGTTCCAGGGCCGCTCGGAATTCGGCCCCCGCGCGCTCGGCCATCGCAGCCTGCTCGCCGATCCGCGCAAGGCCGAAATGAAGGACATTCTCAACAGCCGGGTGAAGCATCGCCAGCCGTTCCGCCCGTTCGCGCCGATCGTCCTCAAGGAGCGCGCCGATGAGATCTTCGAGGGCAGAGGCGACTCGCCGTTCATGCTGATGGCCAAACCGGTGGCGCCGGAATGGCGCGACAGGATTCCGGCGGTGGTCCACGTCGACGGCTCGGCCCGGGTGCAGACGGTGGACGAAGAGACCGCGCCCGACCTCTATTACATCCTGAAGGAGTTCGAAGCGCTGACCGGCGTCCCGGTGCTGGTCAACACCTCGTTCAACATCAAGGGCGAGCCGATCGTCGAGACGCCGCGCGACGCGATGGCCTGCTTCCTGACCACCGGCATCGACCATCTGGTGATGCACGACACCATCGTGTCGAAGAACAAGGCGCACCGCTTCATCAATCCGGTGCTGCAGGTGTATTCCGACGTCACCAATCTGGTGCGATCGACCACCGCGGCATGATCAGCCGCGCAGCAGCCGCTTGATCGCGCGCGGCCCGAACAGGATCAGCAGCGCGGCGCCGTAGGTCACGGCGCCGACGCCGATCAGCAGCGCCAGCGCCACCTCGCTGCGCAGCGCCGGGAGCTGCGCCAGATACGGCGCAGACAGCCACGCGGTCAGCCACAGCCCGGCCGCGAGCACGACGCCGGTGACGGCGAATTTCACGACCGCGCGCACCAGTTCGCGGTCGAACGCGAAATAGCCGGCGCGGACCGAGAAGCCGAGCACCAGCAGCAGATTGATCCAGGTGCCGGCGGCAGTGGCGAGCGCGAGGCCGACCTGCGCCAGCGGGCCCATCAGCAGGAACTTCAGCACCACATTGACGCCGATGCCGATCAGCGCCGCCTTCACCGGCGTCGCGGTGTCCTTGCGGGCATAGAACGGCGCCACCGCGCTGCGGATCATCACCGCGGGCACCAGCGCCGCCGCATAGGCCGCCAGCGTTGCCCCGGCCGCCAGCGCATCGGCGCTGGAGAACGCGCCGCGGGCGAACAGCGCCCGCATGATCACGTCCGGCACGGTCAGGAACGCCGCGACGAACGGCACCGAGAACAGCAGCGCGAACTCGAAGGCGCGGCGCTGCGACGCCCTTGCGCCGGAATCGTCTCCGGCGGTGAGCTGGCGCGACATCTCCGGCAGCAGCACGGTGCCGATCGCGATGCCGATGACGCCGATCGGCAACTGGTACAGCCGGTCGGCGTAGTACAGCGCCGACAGCGCTCCGACCGGCAGGAAGGTGGCGATGATCGTGTCGGCGAACATCGCGATCTGGGTGCCCATCGAGCCGATCGTCGCCGGCCCGAGCGCGCGGAAGAATCCGCGAACATCCTCATCGAGCTTCGGCCTGGCGAACCGCGGCAGGCCGCCGTGCAGCGACAGATCGCCGGCGAGCAGGAGATACTGCAGCACGCCGGAGATCAGCACGCCCCAGGCGGCCGCATGGCCGGCGCTCGGGAAGAACGCCGCGAGCGCCAGCGTCGCCATCATCGAGATGTTGAGAAAGATCGAGGCGGCGGCCGCCGAGGCGAAGCGCTGCATCACGTTGAGGATGCCGCCATACAGCGTCACCAACGTAATCAGCAGCAAATAGGGGAAAGTGATCCGCGTCAGCTCGATCGCGAGCCCCCGCTGCTCCGGCTCGTCGGTGAAGCCCGGCGCCAGGATGCTCATCATCTGCGGCATGAAGGCGAGCGCGACCGCCAGCAGCACGAGCTGCGAGACGAACAGCAGCGTGAAGATGCGGTTCGCGAACAGCCTGGCGGACTGTTCGCCCTTCTCGCCGTGGACATGCGCATAGGCCGGCACGAAGGCGGCGTTGAACGCGCCCTCGGCGAAGATCGCCCGGAAATGGTTGGGCAGCCGCAGCGCGACGAAGAACGCATCCGCCACCGGACCGGCGCCGAGGATCGCCGCCAGGATGATGTCGCGGGCGAAACCTGTCAGGCGCGACAGCAAAGTGAAGCCGCCGACGGTGAAGATGCGCTTGAGCATGGTGCGCTTCTACAGGAAGTCGCGACACCGCAAAACAGGAATGGGAGCCGGCGCCCGCCCCATCATCCGCACGTCATTCCGGGGCGCGCCCGTGAGGGCGCGAACCCGGAATCCCGAGGTGGTGGGAACACCCTATCGGCAACCGCGAGATTCCGGGTTCGCGAACTTCGTTCGCGCCCCGGAATGACGGTGGTTAGCGTCCAACCGCGCCGCGCACCGCCTGGATCACGCGGTCCTGGGTCGGCGCATCGAGATAGGCGTGCATCGGCAGGGCGATGACGTCGCGCGACAACCGCTCGCACACCGGCAGGCCGCCGTCGGCGACCGGGAAGCCGCGATACGCGGTCTGCTGATGCATCGACTTCGGATAGTAGATCGCGGTCGGAATGCCCTGCGCCTTCAGCGCTGCGGCAAAGCCATCGCGATCGACGCCGTGCGGCAGGCGAATAGTGTACTGCGCCCACACCGAGGTGCAGTCCTCCGCGAGCCGCGGAACGGTGACGACATCCGCCAGCGCCTTGGAATAGCGCTCGGCCACCACGTTGCGCGCGGCGATCTCGTCCTCGAAGATCGACAGCTTCTGCAGCAGGATCGCCGCCTGGATGGTGTCGAGCCGGCCGGTCAGGCCGAGCCGGACGTTGTCGTATTTATCGCTGCCCTGGCCGTGGACGCGGACGCTCTTCAATGCCTCGGCGAGTTCGGCGTCGTCGGTGAAGATCGCACCGCCGTCGCCGAAGCAGCCGAGCGGCTTGGCCGGGAAGAAGCTGGTGGCGGTGGCGAGGCCGAAGGTGCCGAGCCGTTTGCCGCGATAGCTCGCACCGAAGCCCTGCGCCGCATCGTCGAGGACGAACAGCCCCTCGTCGGCGGCGACCGCCGCGACGGCGGCGTGATCGGCCGGCTGGCCGAACAGATCGACCGGAATGATCGCGCGGGCCTTGAGGCCGAGCTTCCTGGCGGAGCCGATGCCGCGCTTCAGCGAGGCGATGTCGATGTTGAAAGTGACTTCGTCGACATCGACGAACAGCGGGGTCGCGCCGGTCAGCGCCACCGCTTCGCCGGTCGCGCAGAACGTGAACGACGGACACAGCACCGCGTCGCCCGGGCCGATGCCCTTGGCCATCAACACCATCAGCAGCGCGTCGGTGCCGCTGGAGCAGGTCACCACATGGCGGGCGCCGCTGAACTTCGCCAGCACCGCTTCGAGTTCGATGACTTCAGGGCCGTTGAGGAACTGATAGTGGTTGAGAACGCGCGCGACCGCCTCGTCGATTCCGGCACCCAGCCTGCGGCGCTGCGCGCCGACGTCGATGAAAGGCACCGGATCGTTGCGGAGATGCTGGTTCATGAGACCTTGCCGGGTTCGGATGAAAGGGCGCTCGGGAGTGTCGTGACGTCTTCGGCCTAGCCGGCAGCGCGCAGCGGCGCGGCGGACGCCGTCGCGGCGGGCCGGGCCGGCTGTTCGAGGCACTGGATCGCGATTTCGAGGCTAGCGACGCCCTCCTGGCCCGTGACGGCGGGGGTGCCGTTGCTGCGCACCGCGTTGACGAACGCGATCAGTTCGGCGCGCAGCGGCTCGTCGTGGCCGACCGGCAGATGCCGCATCGAATAGCTGCCGTCGGCCTTGAAGCCGAAGCACTCGGTGACCTGCCGGGTCAGCAGGTCGCCCATCACGTATTTGCCGCGGGTCGCGACCGTGACGGTGCGCGCCTTGAACGGCGTCAGCCAGTTGGTATTGATGTGGGCGAGCACGCCGGAGGCGGTGCGGAACTGCAGCAGCGCGATGTCTTCGCGCTCGGCGACCGCGCTGGAGAGCTGCGGCTGCACCTCAGTGATTTCCGAATCTGTGAACCAGCGGATCAGGTCGATGTCGTGGACCGCAAGGTCGATCACCACGCCGACATTCGACATCCGCGGCGGGAACGGGCCGACCCGGGTGATGCCGATCGACAGGATGTCCTCGTCGCGAAGCGCCTGCTTGATCGCCGCGACCGCAGGATTGAAGCGCTCGACATGGCCGACCATCAGGGTCACGCCGGCCTTTTCGGCGGCTGCGACGATCTCGCGTCCTTCCGCCACGGTCGAGGCGATCGGCTTCTCGACCAACACGTGGATACCGCGACCGATACAGGTCAGCGCCACTTCGTGGTGCAGATGGGTGGGCGCCGCGATGGTCACGGCGTCGACCCCGGCCAGCAGCAATTCATCGAGCGTTGCGAACGTCTTGCAGCCGATCAGCTCGACCGCGCGGTCGCGGTGCTCCGGCAGCGGATCGACGATCCCGACCAGCGAAACGCCCGGTAGCCCAGCAAGCACACGCCCATGGTTGGTGCCCATCACCCCAGCGCCAATCACGCCGATTCGGAGCGAGGGAGTCTTGGCCGATGCAGTGCTGGAAGTCATGGCGGCGCGCCTTGGAAATTGAAGGTGCGGCTTCCTAGCACGCGGCCACAGATGTGGCGAACGTTCGGGAAACTTTCCCAAACACGTTTTGATTCAGTTAATTACACCAAACAGCCAAGACGCGCATTAGACGCAAGAAGCTACACCTGATGATAGCGGCGGAACCAGGCGACGAAGGCCCCGATCCCGTCCTCGATCGGGGTCGACGGCCGGAAGCCGACATCCCGCACCAGCGCCTCGACATCCGCAAAGGTTGCCGGCACGTCGCCGGGCTGCATCGGCAGCATCTCCCTGACCGCCGGGCGCCCGAGTGCGCGCTCGAGCAGCGCCACGACATGCATCAGCTCTTCCGGGCTGTGATTGCCGACATTGTACACCCTGGCGGGGGCATGGCCGTCGCGGCCGGTCGGAACCAGATCGATCAGCCGGGTCACGACCCGGGTCACGTCGTCCACATAGGTGAAGTCGCGCCGCATCTGGCCGTGATTGAACAGCTTGATCGGACGGCCCTCGGTGATCGCCTTGGCGAACAGATACAGCGCCATATCTGGCCGGTACCAGGGCCCATAGATGGTGAAGAACCGCAGCCCGGTGGTCGGCAGCCGGTACAGATGGCTGTAGCAGTGCGCCATCAGCTCGTTGGCCTTCTTGGTCGCGGCGTACAGGCTGATCGGGTGGTCGGTCGGATCATCCACCGAGAACGGCAGCTTGGTGTTGGCGCCATAGACCGACGACGACGACGCGTAGATCAGGTGCTCGCAGCCATGGTGCCGGCACCCTTCCAGCACGTTGAGGAACCCCTCGAGGTTGGAGTCGGCGTAGTCGTGCGGATGGCTCAGAGAATGCCGCACCCCGGCCTGAGCGGCGAGATGAATCACGACCGGAAAACGGCGTGTTGCGAACAACTCCGCCGTCGCCGAACGGTCGGCGAGGTCGCCGCGGACAAAACTGAAACCGGGATAAGGCGTCAGCAGATCGAGCCGGGCCTGCTTCAACGCGGGATCGTAATAGTGGTTGAGGCTGTCGAGACCAACGACCGAGCGTCCCGCCTCCAGCAGTTCGCGCGCCACATGAAAGCCGATGAAGCCGGCCGCTCCGGTGACCAGGACCGCTTGCTCTGTCATCTCGTTCCTGCCCGCCATTCGCGACCCGCTGCGCGAGCCTGTTTAGCCAGCAGCCGACACCAGCGGCAAGCGGAACCGCCGCGCTCTTGCCAGATCGGGAGCAAGTCCCTACCAAGGCGGCGGCTTTCGCGATGGTCGGGCGCGCCGCTCGTTCTTGACGATCTGTTAACCTCTGTTCTGCGACCCCCCATGCGCCGGATTGTATTCTCAGCCGCGAAGATTCTGGTTTCGGCGGCGCTGCTGTATTTCGCGCTCCGCAAAGCCGACTTCGCCGCGCTCCCCGCGCGGATCGACGCCGCAAGCATCGGGTGGCTGGCGCTGGCGCTGGCGGTTGCCCTGTTTCAGGTTTTCGTCGGCACGTTGCGTTGGCGGACGATCAGTGTGGGCAGCGGCGCACCGCTCGGTCTGCCGCAGGCGTTCCGCTACAATATGATCGGCGCGTTCTTCAACCAGACGCTGCCATCGGCCATCGGCGGCGATGCGATGCGGTTGTGGCTGGTGGCTCGCGCCGGAGCCGGATGGCGGACCGCCGCCTATTCGGTCTTCGTCGACCGCGCGATCGGTCTCATCGCGCTGGCAGTGCTGATCATGTGCACCCTTCCTTGGTCGTTGGCGCTGATCGGCAATCCCGAGGGACGGCTCGGGCTGGTGCTGCTCGATGCCGTCGCGCTCGGCGCCGGCGTGGTATTTCTGGCGCTGCATCTGCTGCCGTTCGACCTGCTGACCCGGATCTGGGCGACCCGCCATTTCCACACGTGCTCGCAGATTGCCAGCGACTTGCTGTTTCGCAGCCGGAGCGGTCCATGGCTGGCGCTGATCTCGCTGTCGATTCACGTCCTGGCAGTCGTGGTCGCCTGGTGCGTCGCGCGCGCGATCGCGTCGCCGACCGATTTCACGCAGTTGCTGTTTCTCGTTCCCCCGACCATGCTGATCACGATGATCCCGATCTCGATCGCGGGCTGGGGCGTTCGGGAGGCCAGCATGGGGTTGGCGTTCGGCTATGCCGGCCTCGATGCCGGTGACGGCGTCGCCGTCTCGTTGCTGTTCGGAGCAGTGTACTTCCTTTTGGGCGGGTTCGGCGGCCTGGTCTGGATCTTCAGCGCAGAGAAGGCGGCCAAGGGAGACGCAGAGATCAAGGTGCCGGAGTAACCTGATGAATTCAGCCATGGTCGATGTCGCGACCGTCCGGTCGGGCTGGCGCGGATGAATCCGGCCATCGGCTTCGCATCGATGATCGCGGCGCTGAGCGCCGTCATTCTCTGTGCCGTTCTCACCTGGGCGCTGATGCCGCTGCTGAGGCGATATGCGCTGGCGCGCCCCAATGCGCGCTCGTCGCACAAGGTTCCGACCCCGCAGGGCGCCGGCATCGCCGTCATCGCCGCGACGTTGATCGTCACCACATTCGCGCTCGGCCCGACCGCTCCGGCGCTGCTGGCACTGCTCCCGTTGTTCGCCGCCGCGGTCGTGATCGGGATCGTGGGAGCGGTCGACGATATCCGGCCGATTCCGGTCCTGCCGCGCCTCGCCCTTCAGGCACTCTGCGTCGGCGCGGTCGTTCTCACGCTGCCCGCAGACCAGCAGATCGTCCCTGCCCTGCCATTGTGGCTGGAGCGCGCCGCGTTGCTGATCGGCGGCCTGTGGTTCGTCAACCTCGTCAACTTCATGGACGGGCTCGACTGGATGACGGTCGCCGAAGGCGTGCCGGTAACGGCCGCCCTGGTGGTGTTCGGTCTGGCCGGTGCGTTGTCGCAATCCCCGATGCTGCTGGCAGCGGCACTGGGCGGCGCGATCCTCGGCTTCGCGCCGTTCAACCGCCCGGGTGCGGCGAAGGTCTTTCTCGGCGACGTCGGCAGCCTGCCGATCGGGCTCCTGCTCGGCTGGTGTCTGCTGCAACTCGCGCTCCAGGGCCACGCCGCCGCGGCACTGCTGCTGCCGCTGTACTATCTGGCCGACAGCACCCTGACGCTGCTGCGGCGAATGATCCGCCGCGAGAGGTTCTGGCTCGCCCATCGCACGCACTTCTATCAGCGGGCGACTGACAACGGATTCCCGGTCCGCGCGGTGGTCGGCCAAGTGTGTCTTCTGAATCTCGCCCTGGCCGGGCTGGCAGGCGCCTCGATCGCCCTGCGATCGGCGGCGACCGATCTCCTGCTGCTCGGCATCGGCGCCATGCTGGTCGCCGCAGTGCTGAGGCGTTTCACCCGCCCCCGCGCCTGAGCGGTTATTGCAGACGACGCTGCGCAGCCGGCGCCGCAGCTTCGATCCGGAATTCCGGAACGGCGCTCTTCAGGATGGCCACCACCTCGTCATGACGCCCCGCTGCGATCGCGGCTTCGAGTGCGGCGAGGCCCTGCTGCAGCGTCGGCAGCGGCAGTTCGTGCGGACGTGCCGCCACAATCCCGGGAATGCCGATCTCGGTCGAAGGTTCGTGCTCGGCGAACAGGATCTCGTGCAGCCGCTCGCCCGGACGAACACCGGTGAACACGATCTCGATGTCGTAGCCGGGCTGCAGTCCGGACAGCCGGATCATCCGCTCGGCGAGATCGACGATGCGTACCGGCTGGCCCATGCTGAGTACGAACACCGACGCGTCGGCATGCTGCGAGCCCAACGCATGAGTCGCGGCGGTGATGACGAGGTCGCAGGCTTCACGGATGGTCATGAAGTATCGCACCATATCCGGATGCGTCACCGTCACCGGTCCGCCGGCTTCGATCTGGGCCTTGAATTTCGGCACCACCGAGCCGTTCGACGCCAGCACGTTGCCGAACCGCACCGAGATCAACCGCATCGGTGGCTTGTCACCGGAGGTGCCGGCAAGTTCGCGATCGAGCGCCTGACAATACAGTTCGGCGAACCGCTTGGTGAGGCCGAGCATCGATACCGGCTCGATCGCCTTGTCGGTGGAGATCATCACCATCGCGCCGGCACCGGCCGCGCGCGCGGCGTCGGCGACGTTGACCGAGCCGAAGATGTTGGTCTTGACGCCCTCGCCCCAATCGCGCTCGAGGATCGGCACGTGTTTCAGCGCAGCAGCGTGGAACACCAGGTCCGGCTTGAACCCGCCGATCAGATCGAAGATCCGCTCGCGATCGCGAATGTCGGCGATGTGGCCGACGATCGTCGTCCTGGAGTCCTTGGCGTTCAGCTTCTCCATCGCGGCGTAGAGGGCCGGTTCGGAATTCTCGATCACCAACAGACGCGCCGCACCGAACGTGGTGACGCGGTCGCACATCTCGTATCCGATCGATCCGCCACCGCCGGTGACGACGATCGACTTGCCCTTCAGCAGCCCCTCGAGCCTGTCGTAATCGATCTTGACGCTCGGACGCAGCAACAAGTCTTCGACGGCGACCGGTGCCAGCCTGGGCGTGTCGCGGCTTTCTTCGAGCGACGGCAGCCGGCTCACCGTCAGCCCGAGCTTGCGGGCACGCATCAGCACCGCTTCCGGCTGGGCATCGGCCTCGAACGCGGACGGCGTCATCACCGCCCGCTCGATCGGCCTGTTGCGGTGCGCGAAGTCGGCGATCACGTTGTGCAGATCGTCGGTGCCGCCCAGCACCGGAATGCCGCGAATGGTCTGGCCGCGATCCGAGAACGCGGGCGACAGAATGCCCACCGGCCACAGCCGCTGCACCGCGCCGCTTTCAACTCCGCGCAGGAACACCTCCGCGTCGGCGGCGCGACCGATCAGCAACGTCGGAGCCGCATCCATCCGGCGCGCCTTGTTGCGCGTGCGGGTGTAGCGGAAATAGCGGTAGGCGAGGCGCGAACCGGCCAGGAAGAACACCTCCAGAAACCAGTACAGCACGATCGTCGTCTTCCCGAGGAAGAACGTCCCGTACATGTTCGGTGCCAGAAAGACGTAATCGAGCGCCAGCAGCGCGATCGTCAGCACGCTCGCCGCCCGGAGGATGTTCAGCAGATCCGGGATCGAAATGAACCGCCACTTGGTGGTGGTGAGCTGGAACAGGTAGCAGACGAAGAAGCTGAAGACGACGAAGTAAGGCAGAACCTTCAGCAGCAGCGGCAGACGGTCCAGCAGATTCTCGCCGTCGAACCGCAGATAGAAGCTGAGCAGCACGGCGGCCGCGGTCGCGAGCAGATCGTGGAGGGCGATCAGCCAGTTGCGGGGCGTGAACGACGTGATCGGCGTCAACATTGCACCTGCCAGCGGTGGTCGCCAATCCCGCGCATGATC
Organism: Rhodopseudomonas sp. WA056; assembly: GCF_010906995.1. NCBI lineage: Bacteria > Pseudomonadati > Pseudomonadota > Alphaproteobacteria > Hyphomicrobiales > Nitrobacteraceae > Rhodopseudomonas > Rhodopseudomonas sp. WA056. The sequence goes on from NZ_QPFS01000014.1 coordinate 39,996, forward strand.
AGGACTGCCCCTCGCGCGCGCGCGCCACCAGCGAGGTGGTACTGAATCCGGGCAGCACGTCGACCAGCATCACCTCGCCGCCTTTGGCCGCGACGATCTCGTGCCCGACCACCTGCTCACGGGTGTAGTCGCCGCCCTTGACCAGCACGCTCGGCTCGATCCGGGTGATCAGCCGGATCGGCGTATCCTCTTCGAAGATCGCCACCAGATCGACCGCCTCCAGCGCCGCCAGCACTTCGGCGCGGGCGCGTTCGTGCTGCACCGGCCGGCTCTCGCCCTTCAGCCGCCGCACCGACGCATCGCTGTTGAGTCCCACGATCAGCCGGTCGCAGGCACCGCGCGCCGCAGTCAGCACCTTGACGTGGCCGGGGTGCAGGATGTCGAAGCAGCCATTGGTGAAGCCGACCCGCAGACCCTCGCGGCGCCATTCCTTCAGCCGCGCGTCGAGGTCGGCGTCGCTGGCCATGATCTTGTCTTCGGCGGCGAGTTCAGCGTGTGGCAGGACGCGCCGGCGCAGTTCGCTCGGCGTCACCACCGCGGTACCGTTCTTGCTGACCGCCACGGCTGCGGCGGCGCTGGCCGCCCGCATCGCCGTGCCCCAGTCCGCCCCCGACGCTAGTACCACCGCCAGCACCGCCGCCACGGTATCACCGGCGCCCGAGACGTCGCGCACCTTCACCGGTTGCGCCGGCACGTGGATCGGCTCGCCTCCGCGCGGCACCAGCGTCATTCCGTGCTCGCTCTTGGTCACCAGCATCGCCTCGCACTCGGCCAGCGTCATCGCATCCTGGGCCGCCGCGGCGATCTCGTCATCGGTCTCGGCAGCGCTCCGTGTCGCCGCGGCGAATTCCTTGCGGTTCGGCGTCAGCAGCGTGGCGCCGCGATAGATCGCGAAGTTGGCGCTTTTCGGATCGACGATGACGCGTTTGCCGAGTTTGTTGGCGGTATCGATCGTCTCGCGAATGACTCGCGCCGTCAGCACGCCTTTGGCGTAGTCCGACAGCAGCACGATATCGGCGCGCGCGAGCTGCAGCAGGATCGCATCGAGCAGCCGCTGTTCGACCTCGCCGGTCGCCGGCGCTGCGATCTCCCAATCGGCGCGCAGCATGTGAGTGGAGAAATGCTCGGACACGAACCGCACCTTGCGGGTCGTCGGACGCGAGGGATCGCGCACCAGCACCGGCTCGATCTTCGGCTCGCTGCCGAGTTCGGCGGCGAGCATTCTCCCGGTGGCATCGTCACCGACCAGGCCGACGAAAATGCAGCGCGCGCCGATCGCCGCAATGTTGCGGGCAACGTTGCCGGCGCCGCCGATATTGGTCTCGCTGCGCTGGACCGCGATCACCGGCGCCGGAGCCTCCGGGGAAATCCGCGACACCTCCCCATAGACGAACTCGTCGAGCATCAAGTCGCCGACGCACAGGACGGTCTGACGGGCGATCGCTTGCAGCAGGGCGTCGAAGCTCAACATCCAAATCCAAATTGTTGCGCGCGATCAGCGGAAGCGATCGCTGCGGTCGAGGTAACCTGTGACGTAAGACGCGACCGCTTCTTCCAGCGGCGTGAAGCCGCCATTATAGCCCGCCGCGCGCAGCCGGTCGCCTTCGCTCTGGGTGAAGTACTGATAACTGCCGCGAATCTGCTCCGGCATATCGATGTACTCGATCTGCGGCGGCGTGCCGAGCGCGGCATAGGCCGCCAGGATCAGGTCGCGGAAGCTGCGGGCATGGCTGGTGCCGACATTGAAAATGCCGCTGACGCTGGGCGAAGCGAACAGCCACATCATCACCCGCACCACGTCGTCGACATAGATGAAGTCGCGGCGCTGGTCGCCGTCGGCGATGCCTTCGCGATGCGACTTGAACAATTGGACCACCCGGCCCGACTTGATGTCGTCGAACCGCCGCGCCAGCACGCTGGCCATGGTGTCCTTGTGATATTCGTTCGGGCCGAACACGTTGAAGAACTTCAGCCCGGCCCATTGCGGCGGCAGCCTATCGCCCTTGGCGAGGCGCTCGGCGACCACGAGGTCGAACAGGTGTTTGCTCCAGCCGTACAGGTTCATCGGCCGCAGTTGCTTCAGCGCGGGCAGCGAGAAGTCGTCGTCGAAGCCGTGTTCGCCGTCGCCATAGGTCGCCGCCGACGAGGCGTAAATCAGCGGTGTGCCGGTCTCGGTGCACCAGTCGAGCAGCCGCAGCGACAACCGGAAATTGTTCTCCATCACCAGATCGCCGTCGGTGGCGGTGGTGGCGGAGATCGCGCCCATGTGGAACACAGCGTCGAGCTTGCGTCCCTTGAGCCAGCCGGCGAGTTCCGCCGGCGGCACGAAATCGGCAAGCTGCCGCTTGGCGAGGTTCTTCCACTTGCCGTCATGGCCGAGAAAATCGGACACTGCCACATCGGCCCGCCCGGCGTCGTTCAGCGCCGCGACCAGATTCGATCCAATAAACCCGGCGCCCCCGGTGACCAGCAGCATGACTTCTCCGCCTCGATTTGCGCGGCCAGCTTTGCCCCACTCCGCCCAAGCAGGCAACTTTCTACCCTGACTTGCTGTGCATGGAGCACGTCTGGCGCGCGAAATGCCGGCTGGACGCCGGCCGCAGCAGACGCTAACCGGCTGGGCCGACCAGTCCCTGCCAGGCAGGGCACGCAGAACAAGCGATGAATTACGAATCACTCAAAGCCAGCCTGGCGACAGCGCCCGACCGTAGCGAAACCAGCCCGGTACTGCTGGTCCCGTATATGTGGATCGGCGATTTCGTGCGCTGCCACACCGTGGTGCGGGTGCTGAAGGATCGCTGGCCGAACCGGCCGGTCGACGTCCTCACCACCACACTGTGCGCGCCCTTGGTCGACTATATGCCCGGCGTGCGCCAGGGGATCGTCTGGGATCTGCCGCGCAGCAAGATCTCGCTGCCTCAGGAGCGGGCGCTGGCAGCCAGGCTGCGACAGGAAGGCTACGGCGCCTCGGTGGTGATGCCGCGCACCTTCAAATCCACCATCGCGCCCTGGCTTGCCGGTATCCCGAAACGCACCGGCTTCATCGGCGAGGTCCGGTTCGGCCTGCTCAATGACTGGCGGCGCGGCGAGAAGGCATTGCCGCGGATGATCGACCGCTGCGCCGCGCTGGCGCTGCCGCCGCTGCCCGAATTGCCGCTGGACTGGCCCGAACCGCAGCTTCAGGTGCCGCAGGCCGAGATCGCGGCATGGCGGCAGGCCAATGGGCTGCACGGCCGGACCGTGGTGGCGCTGGCACCCGGCGCCGTCGGGCCGGCGAAGCGCTGGACCTATTATGTCGAGGCCGGCAAGGCACTCGCCGAGCGCGGCTTCGAGGTCTGGGTGGTGGGCGGCCCGGGCGAAACCGCCAAGGCCCATGAAATCGTCGCGGCCGGCGGCCCGCGGGTCCGCGATCTCACCGGCACCGACCTGCGCAACGGCATCCTGGCGCTGGCGGCAGCCGACCTGGTGATCTCCAACGATTCCGGCCTGCTCCACGTCTCGGCGGCGATCGGCAGCCGGACCATCGGCATCTTCGGACCGACCAGCCCCTGGCATTATGCCCCGCTCAATCCGATCGAGACGGTGATCCAGGCGCCGGGCGAGATTCCGTGCCGGCCCTGCCACAAGCCGATCTGCCGGATGGAGCACCACCGCTGCATGCGCGACATCGCCGTCGAGGACGTGACCGCCGCGGCGCTGCGCGCGCTGCAGGCCGCCGGCATCGCGCCCGCGGTGTGAGCCCTTCGGCTTGCGCCGGACCCGGCCCTGCGCTTTACCAGGGCTTCGAGTTTCAGCCTTCAGGTGTGACGTGAGCCAGGACAAGATCGCCGCCCATTTCCAGCTTTCGCTTGCCGCGATGACGGCCGCGGCCAGCGACACAGCGCTGCTGGAAACATCGCGTGCGATCGCCGCAGCGTCGATCGCGGCGCTGCGCCAGGGCCGCAAGATTCTGATCGCCGGCAATGGCGGCAGCGCCGCCGACGCCCAGCACATCGCCGCCGAGATCATCGGCCGCTACAAGCGCGAGCGCGGCGCCTGGCCGGCGGTGGCGCTCACCACGGACACCTCGGCGCTCACCGCGATCGCCAACGACTATGGCTTCGAGCGGGTATTCGCCCGGCAGGTCGAAGGTCTCGGCCAGCAAGGCGACGTCTTCATCGGCATCACCACATCGGGCCGCTCGCCGAACATCCTGGCGGCGCTCGAGGTCGCGCGGCGGCGCGGCCTGGTCACCGTCGGCATGACCGGCCCGAGCCGCGGATCGATGGGCGCGCTGTGCGATCACCTTCTGATTGCACCGGGCCCCGAGACCGCGCTGGTTCAACAGATCCATCTGATGGCCGCGCATGCGATCTGCGACGAGATCGAAGCCGTGCTCGGTGCGCCGTCGCCATGACCGCGGCCGCACCGCGCCGGCCCGCGGCGTTCCTCGATCGCGACGGCGTCATCAACTACAACGACCACTATGTCGGCACCCGCGAGCGCCTGCGCTGGATGCCGGGCATCGCGGCGGCGATCCGGCAACTTAACGCGGCCGGCTATTACGTCTTCATCATCACCAACCAGTCCGGCGTCGCCCGCGGCATGTTCGGCGAGGACGACGTCCGCGCTCTGCATCGCTGGATGCTGAATGAGCTGAATGCGCAGGGTGCGCGGATCGACGATGTGCGGTTCTGCCCGCATCATGTCGAAGGAACGATCGATGCCTATCGGGTGGCCTGCGAGCATCGCAAGCCGGGCCCCGGCATGATCCTGGATCTGGCCAAAGCCTGGCCGGTGGACATGACCCGCAGCTTCGTGATCGGCGACAGCGCAAGCGATATCGAAGCCGCGCGGGCTGCCGGCATTCTCGGTTTTCGCTTCGAAGGCGAAGACATCGACGGCTTCGTCAACCAGGTGCTCGCCGAGATGCAACGGGCCGTGGCATCCAACTAACCGAGTAGCTGCTCCGCTGCGGCGATCGCCTGCCGCGCCGAGGGGCCGCCGCTCTTGCCGCCGAGCACCCGCAGCGGACCGCTGCCGACCGGGCCGGTCAGTCCCGGATCGGTCGCCACATAAATCCCGACCAGCGGCACCCGATAGGCGGCGGCCAGATGCAAAAGGCCGGTGTCGACGCCGATCACCACCGCGGCGCCGGCGATCACGCCCGCGGTGAGATCGAGCGACTGACGCGGCAGCACGCGGCTGCCGGGAATCGCAGCCGACAGCCGTTCGGCAGTCTGTCGCTCGGTCTCGGTGCCCCATGGCAGAACCGGTTGCAGCCCGCAGCCCTGCAGCCAGCGGCCGGTCTCGATCCAGTCTTCGGCGCGCCATTCCTTCGACGCCCGCGAGGTGCCGTGCAGCAGCAGCGCGTAAGGCGCATCAGCGCCGCGCGCCGGCTTGATCAGCCCGTAGTCGATCTGGTCCGGCGGCTGATAGCCGAGCGACAGGCCGGTGAGCGCGCGATTGCGCGCCACCGCGTGGAGCGAGCGGCTGACGCTGTGGCGGACATCGTAGAACCGCGACGCCAAGGGCTCGCGGATGCTGTGCGCGTCGTAGCCATGGCGCTCGCCTTGCGCGAGCCGGGCAATGATCGCGGAGCGGATCAGGCCCTGGGTGTCGATCACCTTGTCGAACTCGGGCTCACGCAAACGGGTGTTGAAATCGCCGATCTCGCGCCAAGTGGCGCGGCTCGCCAAATGCGACCGCCAGCGCCGGGTCGCCACCGGGATCACTTCGGTCACGGCAGGATGCAACCGTGCCAGCGGCGCGAACGCCTCCTCCACCACCCAGCTCATGCGCAGGCCGGGTTGGGCGCGCGCAGCGTCGGTGATCGCGGGCATCTGGTGCACCACATCGCCGAGCGAGGACGTCTTGATGATGAGGATGTCCGACATTGACGCAAAAGGCCCGCGATTGCGCGGTCCTCGTTACAGGATTGACAACCATAGAGTCGAATCCCCGGCAAAAACGCTGGCAATTCGCCCCTGAAGCGGCCTCGCTATACCCCAATTCCATTGTTTGTCGACAGGCTGGCGCAAATGTGCGGAACCGACCAGCAGCTCGGATGGAAACCACGATGACCGTACTCGTCACCGGCGGCGCCGGTTACATCGGAAGCCACACGGTTCTGGCGCTGGTCGAGGCCGGCGAAAGCGTGGTGGTGATCGACAATCTCTCCACCGGCTTTTCGCAGTTCGTGCCCGAAGGCGTGCCGCTGTTCATCGGCGACGCCGGCGATGAAAACCTGATCGACGGCGTGATCGCCTCGCACCGCGTCGACGCCATCATCCATTTCGCCGGTTCGGTGATCGTGTCGGACTCGATGCGCGACCCGCTCGGCTACTATCGCAACAACACCTCGACCTCGCGCAGTCTGCTGAGTGCCGCAGTGCGGCGCGGCGTGAAGAAATTCATCTTCTCCTCGACCGCGGCGGTGTACGGCAATCCGGACCGCGTTCCGGTCGGCGAGGACGCGCCGACACGGCCGCTGTCTCCTTACGGTCGCTCCAAGCTGATGACCGAGATCATGCTGCACGACGCGGCGGAAGCCTACGGCGTCAACTACGTGGCGCTGCGCTACTTCAACGTCGCCGGCGCCGATCCGCTGGGCCGGCTCGGGCTCGCGACCGTCGGCGCAACCCATCTGCTCAAGATCGCGGTAGAAGCGGCGACCGGGCAGCGCAGCCGGATCGACGTCTACGGCACCGACTATCCGACGCCGGACGGCAGTTGCATCCGCGATTTCATTCACGTCACCGACCTCGCTGAGGCGCACGGCGCCGCGCTCGGTTACTTGCGCGCCGGCGGCGGGCCGGTGACGCTGAACTGCGGCTACGGCCACGGCTATTCGGTGTTCGAAACCATCGACGCGGTGAAACGCGTCGCGGGTCGCAATTTCGCGGTCGCCTCGGCGCCGCGTCGGCCGGGCGACATCATGACGATGGTCGCCGACACCAGCCGAATCCGCCGCACGCTGGATTGGACCCCACGATACGACAATCTCGACAGCATCGCGGCGCACGCTCTGGCGTGGGAGGAAAAGCTGCTGCGCGAGCGCCAAGCGGTTGAATTGCAAGCCATTCCAGCCTGACCGCGGCGCTGGTTCCATCGTTTTGGCTTGAAAATCCGGTCCAGCGGGGGCAAGGACTCCGCCAAGACGCACGCCTTCCTCGCGCGCGACCCTGGTTCGACGCCGTCGATGGAACGCGGGAATGACCGAAGCCCCACGCAAGATCACTGACGACCCGTATGGCGCGTGGCAGCTCATCCGCCGCCTGGTGATGGAACAGGCGTCAGCCTACTGGCGACGCTATGCGCTGGCCTTCGGCCTGATGGCGATCGCCGCCGCGGCGACCTCCGGCTCGGCGTTCCTGCTGGGCAAGGTGATCAACCAGGCCTATGTCGATCGCGACCTGCAGGGCATCATGTTCTGGTCGATCGTCACCCTGGTGGTGTTCAGCCTGAAGGGCGCGGCGACCTATGGCCAGTCGGTGATCCTGACCCAGATCAAGAATGCGATCCTGGCGAATAATCAGCGGCGGATGTTCCACAAGCTGATGAACGAGAGCATCGGCTTCTTCGCCAAGCGGCACTCCTCCGAATTCCTCGCCCGCCTCACCGCCGGCGCCAATTCGGTCACCGAAGTGCTCAACCTGCTGATCAACGCGATCGGCCGCGATCTGTTGTCGCTGATCGGTCTGGTCACCGTGATGGTGATCCAGGATCCGTTCATGGCGCTGTTCGGGCTTCTGATCGCGCCGCCGGCGGCGTTCGTGGTGCGCAAGCTGGTGAAGCGGGTGAAGGGGCTGGCGCTGACGCAGTTCACCGGCAACGCCCAGATCCTGGAGACGATGCAGGAATCGCTGCAGGGCATCCGCACCGTGAAGGCGTTCTCGCTCGAAAAGACCATGAGCGACCGCATCGACGCCAACATCTCCGCGGTGCAGGCCAATGCCGACAAGATGGCGCGGGTGTCGAACCGCGCCAGCCCGCTGATGGAGACGCTCGGCGGCTTCGCGGTGGCGGCGTCGCTGATGTACGGCGGCTATCGTGTGGTCGCGACCGGCGCCACACCCGGCGAGTTCTTCTCGTTCCTGACCGCGTTCCTGCTCGCATACGAGCCGGCCAAGCGGCTGGCGCGGCTGAATATCGAGCTCAACAGCGGTCTGGTCGGCGCGCGGATGCTGCTCGAAGTGATCGACAGTCCTCCGAGCGAGCCCGCCGACGGCCACAAGCCGGCGCTGCAGCTCAGCGAGGCGCGGGTCGAGTTCGACGACGTCTCGTTCGCCTATCGGCCCGACGAACCGGTGCTCAACGGCATGAGCTTCGTCGCCGAGCCCGGCAAGATGACCGCGCTGGTCGGCCCGTCCGGAGGCGGCAAGTCGACGGTGCTGGCGCTGCTGCTGCGGTTGTACGAAGTCCAGTCCGGCGAAATCCGGATCGACGGACAGTCGACCGCGAACGTATCGCGCGAGTCGCTGCGGCAGCAGACCGCCTATGTCGGCCAGGACGTCTATCTGTTCCGCGACACCGTCCGCGCCAACATCGCGTTCGGCAAGCTCGGCGCCACCGACGACGAGATCGTCGCCGCCGCCAAGGCGGCCTGCGCGCACGACTTCATCATGAGCTTTCCGCTCGGCTATGACACTCCGGTCGGCGAGCACGGCGCGCAACTGTCCGGCGGTCAGCGCCAGCGCATCGCGGTCGCGCGCGCGCTGCTGCGCAACGCGCCGATCGTGCTGCTCGACGAAGCCACCGCGGCGCTGGATTCGGAGTCGGAGAAACTGGTGCAGGAGGCGATCGATCATCTCGCCCGTGGCCGCACCACCATCGTGATCGCGCACCGGCTGCACACCATCATGCACGCCGACTCCATCCTGGTGGTCGAGGCCGGCGAGATCGTCGAGCAGGGCCGGCACGACGACCTGCTGCGCCGCGGTGGCCGCTACGCCTCGTTCTTCCGGCTGCAGCAGCGCCACGCCGCACCGCTGGCGCCGGCCGCTGCCACTGCCTAGCCTGATCGGACCTGATACCGCCCCTCCGCCCTGCCTCCTTAGCTTGCGAAAGACACTCATGAGCAACGCTGGTTTCGTGATCGCCCTGCCGCCGCAGCCCAGTCTCGCCGTTGCCGGGACGAGCGACCGCTTTCCGGTGCGCCGGATCTGGTGCGTCGGCCGCAACTATCTCGAGCACGTCCGCGAGATGGGCAATGACGAGCGCCAGCCGCCATTCTTCTTCGCCAAGCACGCCGACATGGTCGCGCCCGATGGTGCAACCATCGCGTATCCGCCGCTGACCAAGGACCTGCACCACGAGGTCGAGCTGGTGGTGGCGCTGAAGAGCGGCGGGCTGAACATTCCAGTCGAGAAGGCACTCGATCACGTCTGTGGCTATGCGGTCGGCATCGACCTCACCCGCCGCGACCTGCAGATCGCCTCGCGCAAGAAGGAGCAGCCCTGGGAGATCGGCAAGTCGTTCGACGCCTCGGCGCCGTGCGGAGCGCTGCGCCCGGCCTCCGAGATCGGCCATCCGGCCACCGGCAAGATCTGGCTGTCGGTCAACGGCACCGAGCGACAGACCGGCGATCTGTCCGAGATGATCTGGAACGTGCCGGAAATCATCGCCAAGCTGTCGGCGCAGGTCGAACTCGCCGCCGGCGACATCATCATGACCGGCACACCGGCCGGCGTCGCGGCGCTGTCGCCGGGCGATGCCATCGCCTGCGGCGTAGACGGCATCGGCACGCTCGACGTCACCATCGGCCAGCCGGCCTGACCGGCTCGTCGGATCGGCGTTAGCCGGCTATTAACCATAAATCGGGAATATCAGGCGGAGCTGATCGGGAGCTGCCGCCATGATGTCCGACCTTGGAAGATATCTTTTGGTGTGGATCGCGATGGTGGTGTTTCTGGCCACCGCACAGAATGCCGGCGGCCTGAGCTGGCGCGGCCAGCCACCGATCGCAATCGCCGCAAACGCCGCCAATCAGTAGTTCAGGATCGAAACCGCGGACGGAACGGACGGGGCCGGAAGCCGAGGTCAGCGGCAGCCGGGCCGGCGTCGAAGGTCATGTCCTTGGCCATCCGGGTCGCCATCGTGGCCGACAGCCCGGGCAGCACCTTGACCGCAACCGGCAGGATCATCCGCCATACCCAATCCGGCACTGGCACGATGATGCGCGGCAGCCCGAGCCCGTCGAAGATCCGGCCGACCATCTCGCGATAGCTCAGGGTCTCGCCGCCCGGCAGATTGTAGATCTTGCCGATCGCTTGCGGCCGCTCGGCGGCGGCGACCGCGGCGGCGGCAAGATCGTCGGCATGCACCGGCTGTCGCAGCCCTTCGCCGCCCGCCATCAGCGGGAAGAACCGGAAGCGCCGGATCAGCCCGGCGATACGGCTGACATTGCGGTCGCGGCCTTCGAGATAGATCAGCGTCGGCCGCAGCACCGTGCAACCCACACCATGGGCCGCGCAGGCCGCGATCACGCGCGCTTCGCCGGCGCCCCAATCGCGAATGAAGGCGCGCTCGTCGGGATCGGGCGTATCCCATTTGGTTTCGATGCTGGTCGAGGTGAACACCACCAGCCGGCTCATCCCGGCTGCCGCCAGCGCCGGCACCGCATCTGCCACCCGCCCGACCGGCGCGGTCGCGAACACCACATCGATCGGCGGCAGCGCGACGCCGCCGAGATCGGCAAGATCCCCCGCAACCCAGCGCACGCCATCCCCCGGCTGCCGCTCCTGACGCGACAGCCCCACCGGCTGCGCGCCCTCCGCGATCAACCGCCGAAGAATCGCACCGCCGACCATCCCGGTGGCGCCGATCACGAAAGGCTGCGGTCGGGTCATTACGGCTCCAACAATCCGCCCGCCGAGGGCGCCGGTTACGATTCGCTGCTGTCCATGACGGCTGCATAGCAGCAATGGCCCGCCAGGTGTGGCGGCTGATCACGTGACGAGGCCGGAGCGGTCGATGCTTCTTCAGTCGGTCGTGGTGATCGCGACAGCAGCCAGCGGCACGCCACGGCCGCTGTTCGGGACTGGATCGGCCGGCAAATGCTCTGGAAAATCCGCCGATCGGGGCACAGCAAATAGACTTGCTCTTCAATCTCTGCTTGTGATCGGACTTTGGTGCCGCAATGATTGCACTAAAGAGCGGTGTTTTGTGATGACGTCTGAAGGTGACTTGGCCGATCCAGCGGCTGAAAATGTGTGTTCGCGAGCGCAAGCCGCAGCGATCGAGATCGTGGCCAATCTGGCGGAGAAATTCACGTTCGCCTCGCATCAGAACTCGATCCCGGTGATCCGGGCGATATCGATCGCCAATGCGAGCCCGGACCCGATCGAGAATCTTCGTCTGGAGCTGACCTCGAGTCCCGCGTTCCTCCGGGCGAAGACCTGGACGATCGACCGGGTCTTCGCGGGCGACAACCACGCGCTCGGCGACAGGCGCGTGGATCTGGACCCGTCTTATCTGGCGGGGCTCGATGAAGCCGAAGCCGGCGACATCAGATTGCGACTCCTGCAAGCCGACGCCGTGGTCGCCGAGACCATCGTGCCGGTGCGGCTGCTGGCTCGTGACGAATGGGGCGGCGTGTCCGACATGGCACAGCTACTTCCGGCGTTCGTCATGCCGAACGATCCGGCCATCCACAGGGTGCTGCGATCGGCCGCCGAGCGCCTTGCCTCGCACGGCCACTCCTCGGCCCTGGACGGGTACCAAAGCAACGATCCGAAGCGCGCCTACATGCTGGCGGCAGCAGTTTATTCGGCAATCGCGGCACTCGGAATTCACTACGCCGAGCCGCCCGCCAGTTTCGAAAGACGGGGGCAGAAGATCCGTGGGCCCAGCAAGCTGATCCAGGATCAGCTCGGGACCTGCCTGGACTTCACACTTCTGTTCGCCGCGGCGCTGGAAGCGGTCGGGCTGAATGCGGTGACCGTATTGCTCGACGGACATGCGTTTGCCGGCGTGTGGCTGGTCAAGCGAACTCTGCCGAACACGATCGAAGGCGACGTTAGCGAGCTTCGCAAAGCCATCGCCGCGCATGAGCTCGTCGTATTCGAAACGACAGGAGTCACGCACCGACCTGCCATGACGTTCGAGCAGGCCAGGAAAGTAGGCGAGGACAAACTCAAGGAAGATTCGCCCCAAGCCTTCGCCGCGGCAGTCGACGTCGCGCGATCGCGCTCTTCCGGCATCCTGCCATTGGCCTCGCACGCGCCGCGCATGGAAACAGCGGCCGACGAGACGGATACGCCCGCTGAACTCCCTCTACCGGCCGAGCCCGACATTCTCATGCCGACCGATCTGGCCGACGAGAAGCCGACCACGCCCGAGGGACGCATCGAGCGGTGGCGATCACGGCTACTCGATCTGTCGCTGCGCAACCGACTGTTGAACTTCTCGGAAGGCAAACGAGCCATCCCCTTCCTTTGCCCCGACGTCGCCGACCTTGAAGATCGACTCGCCGAAGGGACCGCGATCAAGATCATCTCGCTTCCGCAGCAAAATCCGCTAGGCGATCGAGACCCTTCGCTGCATCGCGATCGGCGCGGCGACGACCTGCACCGGACCTTCGCGGCCGAAGCACTGAAGCGAGACGAACTCTCGTCGAAGCTCGAAGCCAAGGAGCTCTCCGCCCGCCTGACTGATCTGTATCGCCAAGCCAGGAACGATCTCACCGAAGGTGGCACCAATACGCTGTATCTCGCGGTCGGAATCCTGAAATGGAAGAAGACGCCGACCGACGAGAGGGTCTATCGCGCCCCGCTGCTGTTGCTGCCGGTGAAGCTCGAGCGGTCGGGAGCATCCGACCGCTTCCGCCTGAAATTCCACGAAGACGAGCCCCAACTGAACGCCACCTTGCTGCAGTTTCTGAAGCGGGATTTCGACCTTTCGCTTCCGGATTTTCGCGGCGGACTCCCGCAGGACGACAAGGGCATCGACGTCTCCAAGGTACTCGACAGCATCCGCCGCGCGGTCCGCGACGTTCCGGGCTTCGAAGTCGTCGATGATATCGCGCTGTCGACCTTCTCGTTCGCCAAGTACCTGATGTGGAAGGATCTCACCGACCGCGTCGCGGCGCTGCGGCAGAATCGTGTTGTCAAACACCTGATCGACAATCCCGATCGGATTCTCGACGGCGCTGACCAGCCATTTCCGGATGCAGCCGATATCGACCGGCAATTCGCCTCGGCCGATTTGGTGCTGCCGCTTCCGGCGGACTCGTCTCAAATCGCCGCATGCCTCGCTGCCGCACAGGGGCGGGACTTCGTCATCATCGGACCGCCCGGCACCGGCAAGAGCCAAACGATCGCCAATATGATCGCGATGTGCCTGGCGGCCGGCAAGACCGTGCTGTTCGTCGCCGAGAAGACAGCGGCTCTCGACGTCGTGTATCGACGGCTGCGCGAACATCGGCTCGGCGACCACTGCCTCGAGCTGCATTCCAGCAAGGCGGACCGCAAGCACTTCTTCGGCCAACTGAAGAACTCGTGGGAAAAGCGAGCGGCCAAACGCGAAACCGAATGGGTGACGCTCAATCATCGTCTGCAAATCCGTCGCGACGAGTTGAACGCCTATGTCGACGCGCTGCATCGCCAGTCGCCGAATGGACTGACGCCCTACGCCGCAATCGGCATCGCGACTCTCGGACAAGACGACTACGCGCCGAAGTTCGAGTGGCCAAGCAAGAACGCTCACGACGCTCAGGGCTACCGCGAGCTGGAAGATCTGGCCACCGAACTCGGGCGGACCTATTCAGCCGTGAAGGTCCGGCCCGTCCTGCGCCTGCTGCATGTCGAGGAGTGGACCAATGCCTGGCAGGAAAAACTGCTCGGGGCAGCACGAGCCCTCGCGACGGCGGCGGCAGCGGCACACGCTGCACTGACGGCAATCAGTCCCCGCCTCGGGCTCGACAATCTCAAGGACTGCCGCGCGGACGGCTTGAAGTACTTCGCTGAACTCGCGAAGGATCTGATCGCGACGTCAGGCGAAGATCACACGATCATTCTGCATCGCGACTTCTCCGCGCTGGCACGCGCGCTGGCCGAGCTCGAAACGGCGATCTCGGCCTACCGCCACAGTGAAACCAAGCTGTCGGCCCGCTACGCACCAGACACCGTGGCCCGCATTCCGATCGCCGATATCGAGCGCGATTGGCACGAAGCGAAGGCCGCCATGTGGCCGAAATCCTGGCTCGGAACGCGACGCGTGAAGCGGCTGCTCGGATCCTACGCCGGCACCAAGACGGCGGACCCAGGCACCGACATCGGGCTGCTCCGCGATCTACAAGCAAGGCTCCAATCGATCCGCGGCAATGCCGTCGCCGAGACTCCGCTGGCCTTCAACGGCCTCGACACCGACTGCAAGGCGCTGACGAACCATCTGGAGAAAGCGGAGCGCCTGCGCACTTCGCTGGTTCAGCTCGGGGAGTTCGCAGGCGACGTGCAGAGGGTTGCGGCCAGCATCGCCGCCAATCTGAAGGGACAAGTCAACCAGCCGCAACTTTCGGCCGCCAAGGATTATCTGGCCCGCTACCACGAGCTTCAGGAATGCATCGTCGGCTTCGAGGCGATTGCCGGCGTTCCGCTCGAACGCGAGCACGAGGACTGTCTCGGCACCATCGTTCGGCAGATGGATGAAATTCAGCAGGCCCGCTCGCTGTTTCGCGACTGGTCTTCGTGGTGTTCGGTTCGCAAGCGCGCCATCGCGCGCGGGCTGCTTCCCTTGGTGGAAGACATCGAGAACGGCGCGGTGCCGACCGACCGCAGCGTATCAGCCTTCCGGCTCGGCTACGCCCGCTGGTGGCTTCCGCTGGCGATCGACGATAGCAAGGAATTGCGGAGTTTCCGCCGCTTCGCCCACGAGAATGCGGTCGAAGACTTCAGAGCCGTCGACGATCTGGTCCGCGCGCACGCCAGCGACAAGATCGTCAGCACACTGGCGCACGGCCTTCCGGCGTCGGAGGCAGTGCCGCGGCAGTCGGAGCTTGGGCAATTGCGCCACCAGATGGGCCTGAAGCGCCCCAGTCGCTCGATCCGGGAGATGATCGCCGCGATGCCGGAGAGCTTCAGCAGGCTCGCGCCGTGCGTGCTGATGTCACCGCTTTCGATCGCGCAGTATCTGCCACCCGATCAGGCGCTGTTCGACATCGTGATCTTCGACGAGGCGTCGCAGATCGCCACCTGGGACGCGGTCGGAGCGATTGCCCGCGGCCGGCAGACCATCATCGTCGGCGATCCCAAGCAACTGCCGCCAACGAACTTCTTTGGCCGCGCCGACGATCAGGACGACAGCGTGCCCGAATTCGATCGGGACCTCGAGAGCATTCTCGACGAGACACGCGCCTCAGGGCTTCCTGTCCGTCACCTGCGATGGCACTATCGAAGCCGTCACGAGTCCTTGATCGCGTTCTCCAACTGGCACTACTACGACAATCATCTCGTCACCTTCCCGAGTCCGGTGACGGAGGATCGCGCAGTCTCGCTGAACTTGGTTCCGACCGGAATCTATGATCGGGGCAAGAGCCGGACCAATCGCGAAGAGGCTCGCGCGATCGCCGCCGACATCCGCATCAAGCTGAAGAGCTGGCTCGCCTTGCCGGAGGCCGAGCGCCCGACCATAGGAGTGATTACGTTCAATGCCCAACAACAGGCGCTGATTCAGGATCTGCTCGACGAAGTTTGCCGCGCGGAGCCCGACCTCGAATGGTTCTTCTCTGATGACCGGATTGAGCCGGTGATCGTCAAGAACCTCGAGAACATCCAAGGCGACGAGCGCGACGTGATCTACTTCTCGATCACCTTCTGCCGCGATGCGGCCGGAAAGCTGCCGATGAATTTCGGTGCGATCAACAACGACGGCGGCGAGCGGCGGCTGAACGTCGCGGTCACACGCGCGCGAACCGAACTGAGAGTATTCTCCGGCATCCGTGCCGACGACATCGATCTCGATCGCAGCAAGGCGGTCGGTGTACGTCACCTCAAGGCGTTTCTAGACTACGCGTCGCGCGGTGCGATCGCCCTGCCCGCTCAGGATGAGGGATCGCTCGGCGGCGTCGAGTCTCCGTTCGAGCAAGCGGTGGCAACCGCGCTTCAAGCGCGCGGCTGGCAGGTGGCGACGCAGGTCGGCGTCTCCGGATTCCGTATCGACCTCGGCATCCGCCATCCCGATCACGCCGGGCTGTATCTCGCCGGCATCGAATGCGACGGCGCCACCTATCATAGTTCAGCCACCGCCCGCGATCGCGACAAGGTGCGCGAGCAGGTGCTGCGCGGTTTGGGCTGGAATATCCTGCGGATCTGGTCGACCGACTGGTGGTTCAGCGCTGCCGATGCGATCGAGCGTATCCATGCGGCCTTGAACGATCTTTTGGCGGCAAGCCGTTCCGATGGCGCAGCGACCGCAAACTCCGACAATTCGGAGAGCGAGACGGAGACCGATTTCCCGGAAGGTATCGACCTTGTTGCGAGCACCCCGGCCCCGCAGCAAGCTGGCAGTCCGGCGGACGGTGACAACGAGGCCTCCGGCGGAACCGAGAGCCCTGTGCCTCGACCGCCGGCGGGGTCAGCGGGCGAGGTACGGATTGCCTCGCTTGCCCCCTTCCCCGAGGTGCGCGCGACGTTTCGTATCGTCGACCTGTCAGGCTTCAAGGCAGAGGCGGAACGGTTTTTCGAATTCTCGTACCGACCGACGATCGAGGCGATGATCGACGCGGTGATGGCCGCCGAAGCTCCGGTGCGGGAGGACGTGCTGGCGCAGCGAATCGCAAGGGCGCACGGCTGGTCGCGGACGGGCGCACGAATTCGCGATCAGGTGTCACGTCACCTTGAGAACTACCATCGGACGGACGAAACGCCCGGTTCGTTTTTGTGGCTGCCCGGCACGGTGGCCGAGCGTCTCGCGTTTCGAAGACCTCACGGGCCGGATCACCGCCGACCTCTGGCCGAAATCGCGCTGGCGGAGCTGGTCGATTTTATCCTGACGCACGCGCACGCCCTCGATGAAGACGACCCGCCGCTGGTCTATGCCCGGCTTCTCGACATCGAGCGGCTGGCGGCTCCATCGCGGGAGCGCCTTCAGGAGGCTATCGAGAACGCGCGAGCCTCGAGCTTGTGACAGTGTCATTGTCCCCGGTCGCCGACGCCCGGCAATGAACCGGCAGGTCCGGCACCAGGCTCGGGGCGGCGTCGTGCGCGGCGCGGCAGATGACGCGGTTGCGGCCGGCATGTTTGGCGTCGTACAGCGCCTGGTCGGCGGCCTTCATCAGCTCGGAGACGTCGTCCATCCCCGGCAGCGCGGTGGCGACGCCGATGCTGACGGTGGCCGGAATGCTGCGCGACGCCACCACCAACACGTTGGCGGCGACCTCGCGGCGCAGGCGCTCGGCCACAACCTGGGCCTGCGCCAGATCGGTCTCCGGCAGCAGCAGCGCGAACTCTTCGCCGCCGAGCCGCGCCAGCACGTCGCAATCCCGCTTGCAGTCGCGCGCCAGCCTGGCGAGGTGAACGATCATTTCGTCGCCGACCTGATGGCCGAAGCCGTCGTTGATCGCCTTGAAGTAATCGATGTCGATCATCAGAAACGACATCGGCCGCTGGTAGCGGCGGGCGCGCGCCCATTC
>NZ_QPFS01000150.1:0-10271 GCF_010906995.1 Rhodopseudomonas sp. WA056
GCAACGGTGGTGAGCAGAAGCAGGCCGGTTTCGATCGACAACGCAAACCACGCCGCACGGCGGTGCTGTCCGAACACCTGCCAGCCGTGCCATAGCACCAGCGCCCACAGCGGCCGGGCCAGGATCAATGGACCGAACTCCACCCCGGAGCTTGCGAAGGCGGTGACGGTGGAGGTCAACAGCACCGCGATGACCGCATACTGCGCTCCGACCACACAGCGCGCGAGCTGGAACAGCGCATAGAAGGTGACGATGAAGCAGAGTTGCGCCAGCACATAAACGCCGACGATGTGACCACCGGCGGCCCGATAGGCGAGGTCGGCGAGCCAGAACGCAAGCGGGGGACCGAGATCCGTGCCGACCTGATATTCACGGCCGTAAGCCAGCACGATGGCGACGTCACCCGGCGGGCTGGCGTAGAACAGCGTCGGCACCAGCACCCACAGCAACGACTGAGCGCCCACCACCAGCCAGAACAGCAGCAGCGGCCGAGCGCGGATCAGTTCGACGATCAGGGAGGCGAAGCGCATGTGAGGCCAGCGAAACTCGGTCCGACCGTGATAGAGCCCGGCGGCCGCACAAGCAACCGCGCGACCGCGCTCACACCGCGGCTTCGACGGCGGAAGCGGGGCCGAACGGATCTTCGATCGGCGGCAGAGCCTCGCCTTCGATCTTCCGCCAGGCCGCCGCGACAGGGGCGAAGGCGCGGCGGTGATGCACCGTCGGACCGAGCCGGGCCAGCGCATCGAGGTGATCCGGCACGCCATAGCCCTTGTGCTGCTCGAAGCCGTAACCGGGGCACTGCTCGGCGAGTCGGCACATCAGTCGGTCGCGCGACACCTTGGCGATGATCGAGGCTGCGGCGATCGAGGCGATCAGGCCGTCGCCACCGATCACCGCTTCACAGTCGCATCTCGTGGCCAACCGGTCCCGACCGTCGACGAACACCTGCTTGGGCAATTCCGGCAGTGCGTGCACGGCGCGGGTCAACGCCCACAGCGAGGCGCGCAGGATGTTGTCGCGATTGATCCGCTCGGGCGACGCATACACTACCGCCACCTGCGCGGTGGCGCAGATTTCCTCGAACAGCGCCTCGCGCTTTTCAGCCGACAGCCGCTTGGAATCGTCGAGCCCCTTGGGAACGCGCTTGGGGTCGAGCACCACGGCGGCCGCCACCACAGGACCGGCCAACGGCCCGCGCCCGGCCTCGTCGCAGCCGGCGACCGGCCAGATACCGCGCTTGATCAGCGCCCGCTCGCGCCGGAAGCTCGGCGGCGCGACAGCGATCACGCCCTTCAGTCCCTTGGCGGATGCGGGTTTGACGGATGCGGGTTTGACGGCCACGGCCTTTTCACCAATCTTGCAGACGGCGGCCTTGGCAGTCGAGGCTTTCGCGCTCGCCGCGTTCCCGCCTGTCGGCTTGACGGTCTTGGCCTTGCCGCCCGGTCGGCTTGCGGGCTTCGCCGGAACCTTGATCGGCTGTTTGATATCCCGAATCATGCCCCGATGCTGCGGGCGAGGCTCAGCCGGCGCAACCGTAAATTCCGGATCGTGCCCGCTATTCGCACCCCGCGGGAACTGCGGCCCTGCTCCCTCAGAACAAACTGAGCTGCTGCCCGGCTCTTTCCGGCCTCTCGAAATGATCGGTCGTCAGCTTGGATCGGCGCTTGTTCAGCCCGAGCCTGGCACAGGCGGTCTCGAACCTCCGCCCGATCATCCAGGCGATCGGGCCGGTGCCCTTCATCCGGGTGCCCCATTGCGAGTCGTAGTCGCGGCCGCCACGCATGTCGCGGATCAGGGTGAAGACGTGACGATAGCGGTCCGGATAGTTCGCCATCAGCCATTCGCGGAACAGGTCGCGCACCTCCAGCGGCAGCCGCAGCAGCACGTAGCTCGCTTCCTTGACTCCGGCATGAGCGGCGGCGTCGAGGATGCGTTCGATCTCCATGTCGTTGAGTGCGGGGATCACCGGCGCCACCATCACGGTGGTCGGGATGCCGGCGTCCGCGAGCAGCTTCAGGGCCTCAAGCCGCTTGGCCGGCGTCGAGGCACGCGGCTCCATGCTGCGCGCCAGCTTCGGATCGAGCGAGGTGACCGACAGCGCCACCTTGGCGAGCTGACGCTTGGCCATCCGCGCCAGGATGTCGATATCACGCACCACCAGCGCCGACTTGGTGACGATGCCGACCGGGTGCCCGGTCTTCTCCAGCACCTCGAGGATGCCGCGCATGATCTTCTGGTCCCGCTCGATCGGCTGGTAAGGGTCGGTGTTGGTGCCGATCGCGATCGTCTTCGGCTCGTAGTCGGCCGTCGCCAGTTCCTTCTCGAGCAGCGCCGGCGCGTCCGGCTTGGCGAACAGCCGCGACTCGAAATCCAGCCCCGGCGACAGGCCGAGATAGGCGTGGGTCGGCCGCGCGAAGCAGTACACGCAGCCATGCTCGCAGCCACGATACGGGTTGATCGAGCGATCGAACCCGATATCCGGCGAATCGTTGCGGGTGATGACCTTGCGAGCGGTATCCAGAGCGACCGTGGTCTTGAACGGCGGCAGATCCTCAAGGCTCTCCCAGCCGTCGTCGAAGGCGGTTCGCGCCTCGGCCTCGTAGCGGCCGCTGGCGTTGGACTGCGCACCGCGACCGCGGCGCCGCTGCTGATCGACCGCCCCCTCGATGGCGGGGAAAGGGGAAGGCGCGCCCACCGGCTCGGAGGGCACCGTGACCGGCGGGCGCTTGAGGGCATTGGATGCTCTGCTCATGCGTCCAAGATAGCGAGTCACAAGAACAAAGCAAGAACAAATACCCGATACCCACCACCGGCTTGAAGTGCCGCGCACGACGTTGCCCCGATGATGGGCATTGTGCGATTCACGGCTGATTTTGCGGCAGTGAGGTGCTAAGCGTGGCGCGCATTTGTCGTCGTAGGGTCACCCGCCGGACATGTTGAGCGTGATCATTTCCACCGAAGGCGTCGAGCGGACCGCCGTCGCCACGTTGGCGTCGCTGGTGCCGGGCGCCGCGGCCGGCGTCGTCAGCGACGTCACCCTGGTCGACCGTGGCGGCAGCGACACCATCGTGCGCGTCGCCGATGTGGCCGGCTGCAATTACCTCGCATTCGAGGGCAGTCGCGCCGAAGCGCTCGCCGCCGGCGCACGGAAGGCGCGTTCGCCCTGGCTGATGTTCCTGCATGCCGGCGCGGTGCTCGATCCCGGCTGGATCGAAGAGACGACACAGTTCATCGAGGGCGTGATGGCCAGCGGCCATCCGCGCGCCGGCATCTTCCGCTATGCGCGGTCGCCCTATGCGCCGAGCGGCTGGCGCGAAAGCCTGACAGCACTGCTGCAGAACCTCATTGGCTCCGGCGCAGACCAGGGGCTGGTGATCGCGCGCGATCACTACGACCGCCTCGGCGGCCACGCCGTCCGCGGCGCAGAAGCGATGCTGCCGCGCGACCTCGGCCGATCGTCCCGCACCCTGCTGCGCAGCCGCGTCATCCTCGCCGCCTGACCTCTGTTCGCTACCCCTGCCGTACCGCCGCCGCGCCATAATAGTTGCTATAGGCAAATAATTTATTGACGAGAGCAACTGTTTTGGCTGTGATGGGCTCCCGAGCGCCCTGGCAAGGTCCGCCGAGGATCGTTCGCAGGGCTTCCGAGCGGAGGTGAAGACCAATGGAGAAGGGTATCGTGCAGCCGCCCCCGAACCAGGGCGACGACGTTGCGCTGGTGCGGGCATTCAACCGGTTCTACACCGCGCGTCTGGGCGTACTCGAGCAACGGCTGATGGACAGCCCGTTTTCGCTGACGGAAGCGCGGATTCTGTACGAGCTGGCGCATCGCGAAGCGCCGACCGCCAAACAGATCGGCACCGAATTGAAGCTCGACCCCGGCTATCTGAGCCGGATCATTCAGGGCTTTGCCGACGACGGCCTGTTGAAGCGATCCCCCTCGCCGGCCGACCGGCGGCAGCACCTGCTGACGTTGACCGCCAAGGGCCGCGCCGCTTACGCCAAGCTCGAACTCAGCTCGCAGAACGAAGTCACCGCGATGCTGGCGGATTTGCCGCCCGCCGGGCGGACACGGCTGACCGCGGCGATGTCGACCATCCAGGGATTGCTCGGGACCGGCACCGCACCGCCGCCGATCCTGCGCAGTCCGCGCCCCGGCGATATCGGCTGGGTGGTGCAGAGCCACGGCGCGTTCTACGCGGCCGAATACGGCTTCGACGCCTCGTTCGAAGCCCTGGTGGCGGAGATCGCCGGACAGTTCCTGGCTTCGCACGATCCTGGACGCGAGCGCTGCTGGATCGCCGAATATGACGGTGCCCAGGCCGGCTCGCTGTTTCTGGTGCGGGACAGCGACGATGTCGCCAAGCTGCGCCTGCTGCTGGTGACGCCGCAGGCGCGCGGCCATCGGCTCGGACGCAAGCTGATCGACGAGGCGGTCGGCTTCGCGCGGCACTGCGGCTATCGCAAGGTCACGCTGTGGACGCAGAGCATCCTGACCGCGGCGCGCGGCATCTATCAGGACGCGGGCTTCCAGCGCGTCGGAGCGGAGCCGCATCGCAGCTTCGGCCAGGACCTGATCGGCGAGACCTGGGAGCTGAGCCTGTAATGTCGCCGCGGCGTTCCGCACCGCCGCGCGTCACCGCCGAGCTGATCGCCTTCCACACCAAGCGAGGGAAGGCGCTGCGACGCGCCGCGGTCGCAGCCGCCTTGCGCGCGTTGCTGCGCTGGCTGCATTACGCGGTCGTCCGGCGACGCTGAAGCGCGCGGCCTCCGTCGCATCGCGGCGAGACAAACAGTCGCGCCGCCGCGTTGGATCGCGTCGCGCGGGTTGGTGTTTGCGTCGCGGGCTGACGAGCAGGAGACCGTCCTCATGCGACACGCACTGATCCGCTGCCTTGCCGCTTCCGTGATCACTTTCGGCGTCATCGCCGCCCCCGCAGCCGCCCGATCTCCCGATGTGCATTACGTGCCGACGCCGAACAATGTTGTGAACCGGATGCTGGAGCTGGTGAAGCCGAAGCCCGGCGACTACCTGATCGACCTCGGCTCCGGCGACGGCCGGATCCCGATTACCGCCGCAAAGCGCTACGGCATCAACGGTCACGGCGTCGACATCGATCCGGTGCGGATCTCCGAAGCACAGGCCAAGGCAGAGCAGGCCGGCATGACCGGCAAGGTCCAGTTCATCCGGGCCGACCTGTTCGAAACAGAAATCGGCAAAGCAGACATCGTCACGCTGTATCTGCTGGAAACGCTGAACGCCAAGCTGCGGCCCCGCCTGCTCAACGAATTGCGGCCCGGCACCCGGGTTGTGTCGCACGCTTTCAGCATGGGCGACTGGAAGCCGGAACACCACGAGCAGGTCGAAGGTCGTGACGTGTACTTCTGGATCGTGCCGGCGCGGGTGCAGGGCGAGTGGCGACTGCAGAACGGCTCCGAGGCCGAGGTGAGGCTGACACTGACCCAGAACTATCAGGAGGTCGCAGGATCCGCGACGGTCGACGGCCGTCAGACCCGGATCGAGCAGATCAAGCTCAAAGGCGCGGATCTGAGCTTCCGGCTCGGCGGACGTGACTATCAGGGCAAGGTCGAAGGCGACAGCATCGTGCCGTCCAGCAAGGGCGACTGGCGCGCGGCGCGGATTTGATCCGTCCGCAGCATTCCGCGCGTGCCCTAGGCGACTGAGCGAGGAGCTTTGTCATGACCGGCCCGACCCGCCCGACCGCCGCACCACGGCCGAGCCTGTCCCTGCTCGACGGCATCGCTATGGTAGTCGGGGTGGTTGTCGGCATCGGCATCTTCAAGACACCCTCGCTGGTCGCCGCCAATGTCGGCAGCGAGGCGATGTTCATCGGACTGTGGCTGCTGGGCGGTCTGATCACGATCGCCGGCGCCCTGGTCTATGCTGAACTGGCGATGCGGCATCCAAGCGCCGGGGGTGAATACACATTTCTCGACCGCGGCCTCGGCCGCAACGTCGCGCTACTGTTCGCGTGGGCGCGGATCTCCGTGGTTCAGACCGGCGCCATCGCTGCGGTGGCTTTCGTGTTCGCCGACTACGCCCAGGCGGTGCTGCCGCTCGGACCGTATGGGATCGCGATCTACGCGGCCGCGGTGCTGGTAGCCACCACCGCGGTCAACCTGCGCGGTACCGTCTATGGCAAGATCGCGCAGAACCTGCTCAGCGGGCTGACGCTGGCGGTGATTGTGCTGATCGTGATCGCAGCGGCGTTCATGGTACCCGTGCAACAGCCGCCCGCCGCGCCGCCGGCCATGAGCAGCGATGGCCTCGGCGCAGCAGGGCTGGCGATGGTGTTCGTGCTGCTGACTTACGGCGGCTGGAACGAAGCCGCCTACATCTCGGCGGACCTGCGTGACGGTCGCCGCAACATGCTGCGGCTGCTGTTGCTCGGAACCCTCGCGATCACCGCAATCTACCTGTTGACCAACCTCGCTTATCTGAGCGTGCTCGGGCTCGACGCGATCCGCGCATCCTATGCGGTCGCGGCCGACGTGATGCGACTGGCGGCCGGCGACACCGGCGCTCTGTTGCTCAGCATCGCGGTGTGCATCGCCGCGCTGTCGACGCTCAATGCATCGATCTTCACCGGCGCCAGGGTGTATTTTGCGATCGGCGCTGATCTGCCGGCGCTGCGCAAGCTCGGCGCCTGGGACCACGACGGCAATCATCCACGCCGCGCCATCCTGATCCAGAGCGCGGTCGCACTGTTGCTGGTCGCGTTCGGCGCGATGCAGCGCGACGGATTTCAGGCCATTGTGGAATACACCGCCCCGGCATTCTGGCTGTTCATGCTGCTGATCGGCGTGTCGTATTTCGTGCTGCGGCGGCGCGATCCGCAGCGGCCTCTGCTGACTTGGCCGCTATACCCCGCAGTCCCGGGATTGTTCTGCGCCGCCAGTGCCTACCTGCTCTACGCCAGCCTGATGCACACCGGGCTCGGGGCGCTGGTCGGGATCGGCGTGCTCCTCGCCGGCGTACCGCTGATCGCGCTCGCCCAGCGCAACAGCGCGATGGTCCCGGCGGAATAGCGCTGCGGACCATCGCCGTGTTGATCGGCGTGTTGCAGGTGGGAGCCGCCTACGCGGCCCGATCCGCCACCAGCGTTTCGGCGAACTGCGGATAGCACTCGGCAAGCTCGTCGGTCACGCGGCCGCGCAGCAGTGCCAGAGTCTCCGCGTCAGGCTCCGGCGTGACCGGCACCTGCGTGGGCGCGTCGTAATCGAACCCGGTGGCTGCGCGGATATCCTCCGCCGAGCTGCCCCGGTGCGCGCTGCGCAAGCAGAACCGTTTGCGCGCCTTGTCGAAGTCGAACAGCGCCAGTCCGGTCAGCAGCGCGTGCGGTCCCCCCTTGCGGTAGATCCGCTCGCTCGCGCCCGGCGCGCTGACGAAATCGACCTTGTCGACCAGAACCCGCGGCGAATGCTCCTCGCGAAACAGGATCACCCGCGGCACCAGATAGTACATGAATGCCGAGCCGAACGAGCCCGGCCAGCGCACGCTGCTCGCCGGATAATCGCCGGTGCCGACCAGATTGATGTTGGCCTGCCCGTCGATCTGGCCGCCGCCGAGAAAGAACGCGTCGATCCGGCCCTGCGCGGTCGCATCGAACAGCTCGAACGAGCCGTTGGTGAAGAAGTTGTGCTGCCGCGAGCCGAGCACGATCACCCGCACCGGATCGCGGCCGCGGCGCTCGTTGCGGGCGCGCAGCAGCATGGCGCCGGCGGCGGGGATCGGCGACGAGGCGCCGACCGCAACGGTGCGGACGCCGTCGAGCAGATCGGCGATGGTTGCGATCAGGATTTCGCGGGAGGTCGTGAGCGCCGTGCTCATGCCACCGCCTCAAGCTTCTGAGCGAAGCCCTTCATGTAGGCCGCAAAGCCGTCCGCCGAGCGCGCCATCTTGGCGTAGCGCGCGACTTCGGCCGTGTCGGTGGTGTATTCGCCGGCGAGCCCGAGCGGCCATGCGCCGTTCCGGGCTTCGGCGACAGCGCCGACATACAGCGCCGGCAACACGCCGGCAGCACTGCGCTCGTCGGCCAGCAGCGAAGTGTCGATGATACGCTCGACCGTGACCAAGGTGGTCTTCGCCGCATAGGCCATCGCAGCCAGCTCGGCCTGCCGGCCGATCCGTACGTTGCCGAAGCGATCGGCTTCCGGCGCGTGGAAGATCGCGACGTCCGGGCGAATCGCCGGCACCACCACGATCGGATCGTCGGGCGTGAACGGATTATCGATCACTTTCCAATCGCTGCGCATCTTCAGCACGTCGCTGCCGATGATGCCCCGGATCGGCATGAACGGCACGCCCTTCTGCCCGGCGACGAGACCGGCGAGAATCGCCGGGCAGGTCGCGTCTTTCATCGCGAACGCGCTGCGGCGAATGCCGTCGGCAAACCGCGGCGCGCCGCCGGCTTCGCCGAGCGTGATCGCACTGGTTTCCACGGTGCCGACCAGGCCCTCACCGATCAGCATATCGGCCTGGATGCCGCTGATCGGCACACAGACGAGGTGCAGGTTGCGCGGACGATTGGCGATGATCGCGGCGGTCGCGGCCATCGCGACGCCGCCATTGTCGGACGGCAGCGCCACCATCATGCCGTCGTGGATCTGCGCGGCGAGCGCCTCGATCGATACGATCTGTCCCAAAGCATTCTCCCATCGTCGCTGCGCGATTGTTGCGCGTTGTGATTGGCGTCGATGGTTCCGTGGTGCGGCGCTGCTGTCAAGGTGCAGGCGCGCAGACGGTCATGAGCAAGGGTCAGCTCGTGCCGCGGCGCAAGTGCTCGTCGAGACGCGGCATGATCTCGACGAAGTTGCAGGGCCGCGTGCGATAGTCGAGCTGCGCGGCAAGAATGCCGTCCCAGCCGTCGCGGCAGGCGCCGGGCGAGCCCGGCAGACAGAAGATGTAGGTCGCTCCCGCGACGCCGGCAGTGGCGCGCGACTGGATCGTCGAGGTGCCGATCTTGGCCCAGCTCAGCATGTGAAAGGCGATCGAAAACCCGTCCATCCGCTTTTCGAACAGCGGCTCGATCGCTTCCGGCGTGACGTCGCGGCCGGTGAAGCCGGTGCCGCCGGTGGAGATGATCACGTCGACGCCATCGTCGGCGATCCAGCGCCGGACGATGGCGCGGATCTTCTCGACATCGTCGGTGACGATCTCACGCGCCGCCAGCCTGTGCCCCGCCCCGTTCAGCCGCTCGACCAGCGTCGCCCCCGACTTATCATCGTCGAGCGACCGCGTGTCCGACACGGTGAGCACCGCGATGTTGAGCGGGATGAATTGCTTTGGTTGCTCTTTGCTCGCCATGACCGCCCTGTCGAATCGATACCTGCGTCATGGCCGGGCTGGTCCCGGCCATCTACGTCTTGATCACATCGCGAGACGTGGATTCCCGGCGCAAGGCTGGGCATGACGAATTCGGATATTCATCGTGCGCCCGAGCCTTACAGCCGCTCCGCCCCGAAGGTGTTGCAGGCCTGGATCGTACCTTGCTGATACCCGGTCATGAACCAGCGTTTGCGCTGCTCGGCGGAGCCGTGGGTGAAGGAGTCCGGCACGACCTCCCGGCCGGCGCGGCGCTGCAGGGTGTCGTCGCCGATCGCAGCCGCCGTGGTTAGAGCCGCGTCGATGTCACCGTCTTCCAGGAAGTTCGGCCGCTTCTTCTTTTCGCGATTGACCCAGACGCCCGACAGGCAGTCGGCCTGCAACTCGACCTGCACCTGCAGGGCGTTGGACCGCGGTCCTTGACCGTACTGCCTCTGCTTCTGATTGACCTTGTCGAGGATGCCGAGCTCGTTCTGGACGTGATGACCGACCTCGTGGGCGATGATGTAGGCCGCAGTGAACTGGCAGGCCGAGCCGGAGCAGCCGCGGAAGCGGGTTTCGACCTGTTTGAAGAACGAGGTGTCGATATAGATCTGCCGGTCGGGCGGACAATAGAACGGCCCCATCGCCGCCTGCGCCATGCCGCAGCGCCCGCCATTGGTGCGGCCGCGGAACAGCACGATCTTCGGCCCCACATACTTCTGGCCGCTGGCTTTGAAAATTTCGGTCCAGCGGTCGTCGACCTCGCCGAGCACGCCGGAAATCATGCTGCCCATTTCGTCGGTCGGCGCGCCCTGCTTGCCGGCGCGGCTGTCGGTCTGGTGCTGCTGCGTCGACTGTGACAACATCTCGGCGCCGCCGATCAGCAGCCGCGGGTCGATGCCGAGCGCCCAGCCGACGATTCCGAGCACCACGATGGTGC
>NZ_QPFS01000151.1:0-10079 GCF_010906995.1 Rhodopseudomonas sp. WA056
GTGCGGGTGCTTGGTGGCTTCGGACATCGTCAGGACGGGTGCGAAGCAGACGTCGGTGCCTTCCATCAGCTTGCACCATTCGTCGCGGCTCTTGGTCTTGAACACCGCGGCGAGCTTCTGCTTCAGCGCCGGCCACTGCCGGGCGTCCATCTGGGCGTCGTAGTCGGCATCGGTCAGCCCGGCGATCTGGCGCAGCAGCGCGTAGAACTGCGGTTCGATCGAGCCGATCGAGATGAATTGGCCGTCGGCGCATGCGTAGGTGCCGTAGAAGTGCGCGCCGCCGTCGAGCATGTTGCTCTCGCGGCCTTCCTTCCAGCGGCCCGCCGCGGTCATGTCGAAGAACATCGTGATCAGCGAGGCGGCGCCGTCGCACATCGCAGCATCGACCACCTGGCCCTTGCCGGACTTCGAGGCTTCAAGCAATGCCGCGAGAATGCCGACGACGAGATACAGCGAGCCGCCGCCGAAATCGCCGACGAGGTTGAGCGGCGGCACCGGCTTGTCGGCCGGGCCGATCGCTGCGAGCGCGCCGGTGATCGAGATGTAGTTGATGTCGTGGCCGGCGGCCTGCGCCAGCGGGCCGGTCTGGCCCCAGCCGGTCATCCGCGCATAGACCAGCTTCGGATTGCGCGCCATCACCACGTCGGGGCCGAGGCCGAGGCGCTCCATCACGCCGGGGCGATAGCCTTCGATCAGCGCGTCAGCGCCGTCG
Source organism: Rhodopseudomonas sp. WA056 (assembly GCF_010906995.1). Classification (NCBI taxonomy): domain Bacteria; kingdom Pseudomonadati; phylum Pseudomonadota; class Alphaproteobacteria; order Hyphomicrobiales; family Nitrobacteraceae; genus Rhodopseudomonas; species Rhodopseudomonas sp. WA056. The sequence continues at coordinate 713 of NZ_QPFS01000151.1, forward strand.
AGCAAATTCAGCACCTCGGCGACCGAGGCCTTGTCCTTCAGGTCGACGGTGACGACGGTGCGGCCGCGCGCGGCGGCGCCCTGCGGCTTCTGGCCGGCGCGCACCAGCGTGATCACCTCGGCGCCCATGTCGGCGAGCAGCATCGAGCCGAACGGGCCGGGCCCGATGCCGGCGAATTCGACGATGCGGGTGCCGGAGAGCGGCCCGCTGACGTTGGCTTTCGTGGTCGGCTTGGGGGAGGCGGTCACTGTGTCTTGCACCTTGGGTGTCCATTGTTGTTGTCCGCGCGCGGCGCGGAGCGGTTGTTGTCAGGATCAATCACCATGTCCGGCGTGCTCCGGGCAAGTGACTTTTCGTCCCAGCGCCGCATGCCGCCATGCTGCGGCACCGCACAAAACAAAGCGGCGCGCGAAACCGCGCACCGCCTGCCGTGTCATGGAATTAGTCAGCCGGCGGCCTGCACCGCGCGCTGCGCCATCACCTTGATCAGGTTGGCGCGATAGTCGGAGGTGCCGTGGATGTCCTCGATCAGGCCATCGTCGGATACCTTGATGCCGTCGAGCGCCGACGCCGACCAATTCGCCTTCAATGCGTCTTCGATCACCGGCACTCGCATCACGCCGTCCTGCGAGGCGCCGGTCGCGGCGGCGCGGATCTCGCCGCTCTTCAGCTTGGCGACGAACACGCCGGTCAGCGCGAAGCGCGACGCCGGATTGCGCATCTTGGCGTAGCCGGCTTTCTCCGGCACCGGGAACGAGATCGCGGTGATCATCTCGTTGTCTTCCAGCGCCGTCATGAACAGCCCCTTGAAGAACTGATCGGCCGGGATCTCGCGCGTGTTGGTCTTGACCGTGGCGTTCAGTGCCAGGATCGCCGCCGGATAGTCCGCGGCCGGATCGTTGGTGGCGACCGATCCGCCGATGGTGCCACGATAGCGCACCGCCGGATCGCCAAGCACAGAGGTGAGATGCGCGATCGCCGGGATCATGCGCTTCACGTCGGCATTGTGCATGATGTCGTAATAGGTGGTCGCCGCCTTGATGGTCAGCGTTTCGCCGCTGGCCTCGATCCCGATCAGCGCCGGGATCTTGGCGATGTCGACGAGATCGCCCGGCGCTGCGAGCCGCTGCTTCATCACCGGCAGCAGCGTGTGGCCGCCGGCCAGGAATTTGGCGTCGCTGCCCTTGGCGATCAGCGCCACGGCTTCGTCGACCGAGGAGGCGCGGTGATAGTTGGTGGAATACATGGGTATCTCCTGTCAGAGATCGATTGTTTGTCTGTCCAACAAGCTCTCCGCCATTGCGAGAAGCGAAGCCTCTGGATTGCTTCGCGGAGCCTGTGCCCGGACCGCGCGACGCGCGGATCCGGGTGCTCGCAATGACGGTCTTATTCGGCCGCCTGTTGCAGTTGCATCGCGTGCCACACCCGGTCCGGCGTCGCCGGCATTTCCAGCCGGTTGTTGCCGATCGCGTCGGTGATGGCGTTGATCACCGCTGCCGAAGCACCGATCGCGCCGGCCTCGCCGCAGCCCTTGACGCCGAGCGGATTGCCCGGACACAGCGTCGTGGTGTGCGAGATCTGGAACGATGGCACGTCGTCGGCGCGCGGCATCGCGTAGTCCATGAACGACGCGGTCACGAGCTGACCGCTGTCGTCGTAGATCGCGTTTTCCAGGATCGCCTGGCCGATGCCCTGCACCAGGCCGCCATGCACCTGGCCCTCGACGATCATCGGATTGATCAGCCGGCCGAAGTCGTCGACCGCGACGAAGTTGACGAACGAAGTCTTGCCGGTGCCCGGATCGACCTCGACTTCGCAGATGTACGAGCCGGCCGGGAAGGTGAAGTTGGTCGGATCGTAGAACGCGCTTTCCTTCAGGCCGGGCTCCATGCCGTCCGGCAAATTGTGCGCCGTATAGGCGGCGAGCGCGACCATCGGCAGCGCGATTGCCTTGTCGGTGCCGGTGACTTTGAATTCGCCGTTCTCGATGACGATGTCGTTCTCGCTCGCTTCGAGCTGATGCGCCGCGATCTTCTTGGCCTTGGCTTCGACCTTCTCCATCGCCTTGAAGATCGCCGACATGCCGACCGCCGCCGAGCGCGACCCGTAGGTGCCCATGCCGAACTGCACCTTGTCGGTGTCGCCGTGCACGATCGACACATGGTTGATCGGGATGCCGAGACGGTCGGCGACCAATTGGGCGAAGGTGGTCTCGTGGCCCTGGCCGTGGCTGTGCGAGCCGGTCAGGATCTCGATGGTGCCGACCGGGTTGACGCGCACTTCAGCAGATTCCCAAAGGCCGACGCCGGCGCCGAGCGAGCCGACCGCCTTGGACGGCGCGATGCCGCAGGCCTCGATGTAGCAGGACAGGCCGATGCCGCGCAGCTTGCCTTCGCTCTTGGCCTTGGCCTTGCGGCTTGCGAAGCCGGCGTAGTCGATCGCCTTCAGCGCGGCGTCGAGCGACGCGTTGAAGTCGCCGGTGTCGTAGGCCATGATCACCGGGGTCTGATGCGGGAACTGGGTGATGAAGTTCTTGCGCCGCAGTTCGGCCGGATCGACCTTGAGCTGCCGCGCCGCGGTCTCGACCAGTCGCTCCAGCAGATAGCAGGCCTCGGGCCGCCCGGCGCCGCGATAGGCGTCGACCGGCGTGGTGTTGGTGTAGACGCCCACCACCTCGGTGTAGATCGCCGGGATGTTGTACTGGCCGCTCAGCAGCGTCGCGTACAGATAGGTCGGCACCGACGACGAGAACAGCGACATATAGGCGCCGAAATTGGCGTAGGTCTTGACCCGCAGCCCGAGCATCTTGTTGTCGGCGTCGAACGCCATCTCGGCTTTCGACAGATGATCGCGGCCGTGCGCGTCGGTGACGAAGGCTTCGTTGCGGTCACCGGTCCACTTCACCGGGCGGCCGGTTTTCTTCGAGGCCCACAGCGCCACCATCTCTTCCGGATAGATGAAGATCTTGGAGCCGAAGCCGCCGCCGACATCGGGCGCCACCACCCGCAGCTTGTGCTCGGGGGCGATGTTGTAGAACGCCGACAGCACCAGGCGCGCGACATGCGGGTTTTGCGAGGTGGTGTAGAGCGTGAAGTGCTCTTCGGCCGGATTGTATTCGGCGACCGCCGCGCGCGGCTCCATCGCGTTCGGCACCAGCCGGTTGTTGGTGAGCTCGATCGAGACGACGTTGGCGGCCTTGCTGAACGCCTCGTCGGTTGCCTTCTGATCGCCGATCTCCCAGTCGTACACGATGTTGCCGGGCGCTTCGGGGTGAAGCTGCGCCGCACCATCGGCAATCGCCGCCTTGATGTTGGCGACCGCGGGCAGCTCCTCGTAATGCACCACCACGGCCTCGGCGGCGTCGCGGGCGAGGTTCTTGCTGTCGGCGATCACCACCGCGACCGCCTGGCCGACGAAGCGCACCGTCTCCGGCGCCATCGCCGGCCACGCGCCCATCTTCATTGCCGAGCCATCCTTGGAGTGGATCGCCCAGCCGCAGATCAGGTTGCCGACCTTGTCGTCGACGATCTGCTGGCCGGTGAGCACGTCGATCACGCCCGGCATCGCCTTGGCCGCGTCGAGCTCGATGCCGGTGATCTTGGCGTGCGCGTGCGGGCTGCGCACGAAATGCGCATAGGTCATGCCCTGCAGCTTGATGTCGTCGACATAGCGGCCGCGGCCGGTGATGAAGCGGCGGTCTTCCTTGCGCGCGACGCGCGCGCCGATACCCTCGATGCCCATGTGCAATTCTCTCCCTTCGACTGCTTTGGCCGCGCGGATTCGGAACGTCGCGGGTCGCAGCCATCATTCGAACGTGTGGTCGGCGACGAAACGGCAGGCGGGCAGGCGGCCTATTCGGCGGCCTGCGCCACATTCATGCGGGAGGCGGCGTCGAGCACCGACTTGACGATGTTATGATAGCCGGTGCACCGGCAGATGTTGCCTTCGAGCTCGTGGCGCACGGTCTCTTCGTCGAGGTTGCCGCCGTAGCGGTGCACGATGTCGATCGCCGACATGATCATGCCGGGCGTGCAGTAGCCGCACTGCAAACCGTGATTGTCGCGGAACGCCGCCTGCATCGGATGCAGTTCGTCGCCTTTGGAGATGCCTTCGATCGTGGTGATGTTGGCGCCGTCGACCTGGCCGACCAGCGTCGTGCACGACTTCACCGCACGGCCGTCGATATGCACCACGCAGCAGCCGCATTGGCTGGTATCGCAGCCGACATGGGTTCCGGTCAGGCCGAGATGATCGCGCAGCAGATGCACGAGGAGCGTTCGATCCTCGACATCCGCCGTCACGAGCTTGCCGTTGACGGTCAGTGAGACTTTGGACACGCGTCAGTCCTCCCGATGAATTTTTAATTGTTCCAATTAGAAGCGCGGCAGCCGGACTTTGCAACTGGGATTTTCGAGGCTTGGATGGCCGCGACTGTCAATCGTTGATGACGGTTTGGTGACCGACTGAACTAAGCAGTCTGCCGCGGGGGCTGGAATGCCCTGGCAATGCGGCTCTCTCCTAAATCGAAAGCAGTTTCCGATCGGCAGGTGTTACGTTGCGGCGCAGCAGCGAGGATCCGGAACTTGCGTCGGCGCTGGTGGGGAGTCAGCCCGACGCCGCTCTTCAGCGTCCAAGGTCGGGCCTTGTTCGCCACGTGCAGAAGCGCACGACCTTCATGCGGCGCGATTTCAACATGAAACGGGGGCTGAGCTTCGTTCGCCGGCGCCAGCAACCACGCCTGTTGCGAGCCTTGTCGCTGCCGGCCGAAGGCAATCGATTTTGAAATGTGGCGCTGGCCTGCGGCCATGCCAGTCCGAGTGCCGTTTCGGCGATTTACCGGCGCATCTTCGGAAGATCACCAACTGAGTACTTCGGGCCTGTTGGACTAAAGTCGGCACTTCGAATTCCGCTCCCCGGTTTACGCAGCTTTAGACAATGCCGCGTAGTTTTCGAGTACCCGGTTCGGTTCCGGGGCATTATCGCTTGGACTGGGGTGCAATCACGTGAGTGTCAGGACTGTCGCCGGAGCGCGGGGTATATCCGCGGCGCTGCCGGCTTTGCGTTTTCGCGGCAAGGTCACGCTCGGCTTTGCAGTGGTGCTCGGCATCACGGCGATCAGCATGGGGCTGGCTTACCTCGGGTTTGAGCAAGTTTCGGACGGCGTGGTCGCCTACCGCGACGGGGTTCGGCAGTCGGATCTCGCCCGTAATATCGACCGCGAGATGGTCGGCTACGAGGCGCGGGCGCGCTATTACGTGCTCACCGGCAAGGACGAGGACGTCAAGGCTGCGCTCGCGGCTGAAACTCGGCTTAAAGGTGCGATTGCCGAATCCCTGCAGGGCGCCACCAAGCCGGCGCAGCGCGAGGCGCTGACCCGGCTGTCGGGCGAATTCTCGACCTTCACCAACCTGTTCGCCGATATCGTGGCGCTGAAGACCAACAGCGCCCTGGTGATTCAGAACGGGTTGACCCGCGGCGGCCTCAACCTGCGTTACAAGTTCGACGATCTGGTGAGCACGGCCAGCGACCGCGAGGATTCGAGCGCCGAACTCGGCGCGAAGCGCGCCTCCGAGCAGTATGCTGCCGCGATGACGCTGGCGAACACCTTCGCGCTCAATTCCAGCGTTCCTGTCGCCGACAACGCCCTGGCGCGTCTCAAATTCGTCGAGAACTCGCTGAACATCGTCAAGTCCGGCGACGCCGAGATCTCGGCTGCGGTGAAGGAAATCTTCACCATGCTGGAGGCGTACCGGCAGGCGTTGATCAAGCTCTCGGACAACGTCAAGGCGATCGACGCCAAGGTCACGACCATGATCGGTGCTGCGGCGGCGATCGTCCGCGATTCCGAAGCGATCAAGGCCGACCTGCTGTCCGATCAGCAGCGGCTGGAGCGCGAATCCGACGCCACCGTCACCGCCACCGAACGGATGGTGGCGGCGCTGGGAATCGGCGGCTTCCTGCTCGGCGCGGTGCTGGCGGGGTTGCTCGGCCGCGGCATCTCGCGCCCGATGCTGGCGATGTGCACCGCGATGCGCAGGCTGGCCGGCGGCGATTTCAACGTGGTCCTGCCGGGACTCGGCCGCCGCGACGAAATCGGCGAGATGGCGGCTGCGGTCGAAGAGTTCAAGGTTCAGGCGGCCCGCAAGGCCGAGCAGGACGCGATTGCCCGCGAGGCCGAGGCGGCCGCCGGCCGCGAGGCGAGGCGCGCCGAACTGATCGGCTTTGCCAGCGAGTTCGAGACCGCTGTCGGCGCCATCGTGGCGCACGTCTCGGATGCTGCGGCGCAGCTCGAAAGCGCCGCTGCGACGCTCACTCGCACCGCAGAGACCACGCAGGGGCTGTCGGGACAGGTTGCCGGCGACTCGCAGCAGGCGTCGTCGGGGATGCAGGCGGTCGCCTCCGCCACCGAGGAACTGTCCGCCTCGGTCGGCGAGATCGGCCGCCGGGTCGGGCAGTCGAGCGAGATCGCCGAAGCCGCAGTCGAACAGGCTCACGAGACCGACGGCCGGATCGGCAAGCTGACCCAGGCGGCGCAGCAGATCGGCGAGGTGATGCAGCTCATCACCACGATCGCCGAGCAGACCAACCTGCTGGCGCTCAATGCCACTATCGAGGCGGCGCGGGCCGGGGAGGCCGGTCGTGGCTTCGCGGTGGTGGCCGCCGAGGTGAAATCGCTGGCGACCCAGACCGCGAAGGCGACCGACGAGATTTCGTCTCAGGTCGCCGAGATGCAGGAAGCGACCCGCGATTCGGTGACCTCGATCCAGAAGATCGGCAGCACGATTTCGGAGATTTCGACGATCTCGGCCTCGATCGCGAGCGCCGTCACTCAGCAGGAGGCCGCGACGCGGGAGATCGCTGCCAGCGTGCAGAGCGTCGCCCAGGGAACTCACCGGGTCGCGGGCAACATCGCCGAGGTCAATCGCGGTGCGGCCGAGACCGGCGCCGCCTCGGCGCAGGTGCTGCAATCGGCCCGCAGCCTGTCGGCCGAGAGCGCGCGGCTTCGTACCGAGCTCGATCGTTTCATGGCGAACATCCGCGCCGCCTGAGCGTGCACCGCCGCATTTCGCGGCGGCGGTCGAACGGAACCACGATGTCCGGCCGCGGGGTTGGCGCGGCCGGTGGAACCGATCGGGGTCCCGGCCCGTTAGGCTCACTCAATTCGGTCCGTCCCTTGCCGATGGATCGCCACGATCGGCGCCGGCTGCGTGACAGCGCAACCGGAGTGGGAGTCCCATGGCCGAGAGCGTCAGTGCCGAAACGCCCGAACCGCCGCGGTCCCGGATCATGGTGGACCGGGACGGCGGCGCGCGGGTGATCGAAACCGATATCCCGGCAAGACTCGACGGGCTGCTGTGGAGCGGGTTCCACACGCGGGTCGTCGCAGCGCTCGGAATCACCTGGATTCTGGATGGTCTCGAAGTCACCCTCGCCGGCGCTTTGGCGGGGGCGCTGAAGGACAGTCCGACCCTGCGGTTTTCCAATCTCGACGTCGGCCTCGCCAACAGCGCCTATCTGGCGGGCGCCGTGATCGGGGCGCTCGGGTTTGGTTGGCTGACCGATCGGATCGGCCGCAAGAAACTGTTCTTCATCACCCTTTCGTTGTACCTCACCGCCACTGCGGCGACCGCGCTGTCCTGGGATCTCGCCAGCTACGCGCTGTTCCGATTCCTCACCGGCGCCGGGATCGGCGGTGAATACACCGCGATCAATTCGGCGATCCAGGAACTGGTGCCGGCGCGCTATCGCGGCTGGACCGATCTGGTGATCAACGGCAGTTTCTGGATCGGTGCGGCACTCGGAGCGGTCGGGGCGATCGTTCTGCTCGATCCGTCGGTGATCGACCCCGATTCCGGTTGGCGCCTGGCCTATCTAACCGGTGCGATCCTCGGTCTGGTGGTGTTCGCGATGCGCTGGTGGATTCCTGAGAGCCCGCGCTGGCTGATGATCCACGGACGGCCCGAGCGAGCCGAAGCGATCGTCGCCGATATCGAGCGAAGCGCGCGCCATGCCGCCGACCGCCCGCAGCTACTGCCGAAGATCCGGCTGCGCATGCGCAGTCACACCCCTTTGCTGGAGGTGGCGCGGACGCTGCTGGCGACCTATCGACGGCGCTCGCTGGTCGGGCTGGCGCTGATGGTCGCGCAGGCCTTCTTCTACAACGCGATCTTCTTCACCTACGCGCTGATCCTGACCGACTTCTTCGGCATCCCCGCCAATCATGTCGGCTGGTACATCCTGCCGTTCGCGGCCGGCAACTTCCTCGGACCGCTGCTGCTCGGGCGACTGTTCGATACGCTCGGCCGCCGCACCATGATCGGCTTCACCTACGGTGTGTCGGCGATCCTGCTGGCGCTGTCCGGCTATCTGTTCTCGATCGGCGCGCTCAGCGCGCAGACCCAGACGATCGCCTGGATGGTGATCTTCTTCTTCGCCTCGCCCGCCGCGAGCGCCGCTTATCTCACCGTCAGCGAGACGTTTCCGCTCGAGGTGCGGGCGCTGGCGATCGCGATCTTCTATGCGATCGGCACCGGCATCGGCGGTGTGGCGGGCCCGGTGCTGTTCGGCGCGCTGATCGATACGGGGTCGCGTGGCAGCGTGTTCGCGGGTTATCTATTCGGATCGTTCCTGATGCTGGCCGCTGCGGTGATCGGCTGGCGGTACGCCGTCGCGGCCGAACGTCGGTCGCTGGAACACGTCGCGCGGCCGCTGGCCGCAACAGAGGATCATCGATGACCACCAAGCTTGTTCAACCCTCATCGCAAACCATCGCTTCGTCGGTTCCGGTGCCTAAAGCGCTGGTGCCGCATCTCGATCAGTGTGCGCTGCTGCTCGACATCGATGGTACGCTGCTGGACCTCGCGCCGACACCGCGCGAAGTCTGGGTGCCGCCGGAACTGGAGCAGACGCTGAAAGACCTTCTGATCAGGACCTCCGGCGCGCTCGCCCTGGTCAGTGGCCGGTCGATCAACGACATCGACCTGATCTTCGCGCCGCTGCGGCTGCCGGCGGTCGGCGGTCATGGCGCCGAGATGCGGCTGGCGGGCAGCGGCGAAGCGGTGGCCACCCATGCGCCGCCGCTCGATCCCGAGCTCAAGAGCCGGCTGGCGGCGATCGCCCGCATCAGCCCCGGTATTCTGCTGGAGGATAAGGGTTACTCGCTGGCGCTGCACTATCGTCTGGCACCGCACACTGAGAAGGCGATCTACGAATCGGTTGCGGCGATCCGCGCCGAACATCCCGATGCGCCGTTGGAAGTCCTTCCCGGCAAATCAGTCTGCGAGATCAAGCATGCCGGCTTCACCAAGGCGACCGGCGTTCAGGAGCTGATGAAGCACCCGCCGTTCCGGGTACGGCGCCCGATCTT
>NZ_QPFS01000152.1:0-10062 GCF_010906995.1 Rhodopseudomonas sp. WA056
CAGGTGGAGGGGACCAAGTATCGCAGAGCGCCTGCGGCGAGCTGCACATGATGCAACGCGCGCTCTGGACTACGAGCTACACTCAAGCGGCAGCCGGGCCTCTCCGGCTCACAACCACTTCTTCCACTTGAAGAACATGTACGGCCCGATCGCGGCGCAGAGCATCATCAGGAGGGCCATCGGGTAGCCGTGCTCCCAGTTGAGCTCGGGCATGATCCGGAAGTTCATGCCGTAGACCGACGCGATCAGGGTCGGGGGCATCAGGACGACGGCCATCACCGAGAACAGCTTGATGATGTTGTTCTGCTCGAGATTGACGACACCCAGCATCGCATCGAGCGTGAAGGTGATCTTGTTCGACAGGTAGCTGGCGTGGTCGGTCAGCGACAGCACGTCGCGCTGCATGGTCTTGAGCTGGGTGCGCATCTCCTTCGGCCGTTTGATGCCGTCGCCCTCTACCGACAGGAACGCCACCACCCGGCCTATCGAGACCAGGCTTTCACGGACCTTCGACACCAGGTCGCCCTTGCGGCCGATCGCAATCAGGATGTCGGAATAGCGCTTGGGGTGGCCGGTGCGGGCGGCCCCTTCCGGCTCGAAGATGTCGCGGCTGACATCGTCGACGTCGGCGCCGGCGCGCTCCAGGATGTCGGCGCAGCGGTCGATCACCGCATCGAGCAGTTCCATCAGCACGCTCTCGCCGCTGGCGCCCGACCCCGGCGCCCGCGCCAGCCGGCTCTCCACCACCGCAAACGGCCGCGGTTCGTCGTAGCGCACCGTGACCAGCCGGCGGCCGGCCAGAATGAATGTCACCGGCGACAGCCGCGGCGAGGTGGTATCGGCGCCGCACATCAAGCTGGCGGTCATGTAACGGGCGCCGTTCTCGATATAGAGACGACTGGAGATCTCGATCTCCTGCATGTCTTCCCGGGTCGGCACCTCGACCCGCGCCAACCGCTCCACCGCCTTGTCCTCGTCCGGCGTCGGCCGATCGAGATCGACCCACACCGTCGCCTCCGGGAGCGCCACCAGATCCTCGGCGGTGGCGCGCTTCAGGGTGGCATCGGCGGGGACGAAGAATGCAAGCATGGGCGCTCCAGGCAGGGTGACGACAGAAGGAGAGGTGGCGAGGCGCGGATCACAGCTCGCCGGCAGGAAGGGAACTCGGAGACGGCGCGAGCTCCCATGCATTTTGTGGCCATGGCGTGGCAGCGACATGACAATGTCGCACCTGGCGCCACAACCGTTGCCCGAAAATTAACCGGGCGTCGGATTCTATGCGGCAGAAATGCAACATCGCCGGCATCTCGTTACGAACCACTCGCCGTAGTGCTGGCAAACCGGACGGTTTGCGAGATACTAACAACAAGAATCGTTGATTTTTGCGATGCCTCCCGGCGTGCCGACGTGCGCCAGATCGTGATTGGAATTCAGAATGGCGTTGAACGGAACCAAGCTGGGACTGCTGGCCCTCGCCGGCCTGCTGCTGTCGGGTTGCATGCAGACCACCTACCAGGCCGCCCCGGAAGCCAACCTCAAACCTAACGACAAGGCCCAACTCGCCAAGGCGCGCTACGCCAAGGTGTCGGTGCCGGAGCCGTTTCGCCGCGCGATCGTGGATTATCATCGCAAGGAAGCCCCCGGCACCATCGTGGTCGATTCGGACAACCACTTTCTGTACTACGTGCTCGATAACGGCAAGGCGATCCGCTACGGCGTGACCGTCGGCGAAGAGGCGCTGGCGTTCTCCGGCATCGCCCGGGTCGGCAACATGGCCGAATGGCCGAAGTGGACTCCGACCGCGGACATCCACAAGCGGATCGAAGGCCTGCCGGCCTCGGTGCCCGGCGGCATCGACAATCCGCTCGGCGCCCGTGCGCTGTATCTGTACCAGGGCAACAAGGACACCCTGTTCCGGATTCACGGCACCAACCAGCCTGAATATATCGGCGCCTCGATCTCCTCGGGCTGCATCCGCATGACCAACGAGGACGTCATCGACCTGTACAACCGGGCCAAGATGGGCACCATCGTGGTGGTTCTGGAGCCGAAGCACGGCGACTCGCCGTTCAATTCCAAGATGGCCCTGCAGGGCAGCAGCGGCGGCACCGCCACGCAATAACCGCGACGCGGCTCATCGCGCCAGAGTTTCGAAAAGCGCCGGTTCGCCGGCGCTTTTTTATTGCGCAGAGATCTGGTGTTGGCGCCCGTGTCGGTGCTGCGCGTTGATCCGCGGCCGAGCTGGGCAGCGCATCGGGCACTGAGAGCTCCCTCTCCCCGCTCTTTCGCGGGGAGAGGGTTGGGGTGAGGGGCGGACGCAAGCACAAAGGCTCGGCGTTGCGGACGCGCCCCCTCACCGGACCGGCTTCGCTTCGCTCACCGGTCGACCTCTCCCCGCGCGTGGGGAGAGGTCAGGTCGGTGGTTGCGCCGGCTTGCTGCGAGCCGGCGGCTTTGCGGCCGGCGAATTCGAGGGTGTGAGATCGATCGGTTTGTTGGCGGCCGGCCTCGCTGCGGCGGCCTTGGGCTTGGCGCGTTTGGCCGGCTTCGGCGGCGGAGGCGGAGCGGGCTCGGCCTGCTCCGTTTCGGCCGCCTCGGCCGGGGCCGGCTCGACGGCCTCGGGCCGGGGCGGCGCCGCCTGCTGCGGCGCGCGGTCGTCGTCGGCTGCGACCTGGCGCGGCGGCGCCTCGGCCGGGCGCGGCAGCGGCATCGCCGGGGCGATCGTCGGCAGCCCCTCGTACAGCTCCCATTGGCACATCCGGTAGCCGCCGCGCCGCTCGGCGAGATCGAGGTGGATGTGGTCCTCGTGATAGCCGTCCGAGCCCGGGCCGAGCACGGTGGTGAAGCGCGCGCACACCGACTGCATCACGGTCTCGCGCACCTGCCGCGGCGCCTCGCGGTCGGTCAGCGAGATCATCCGGCCGTCGGCGAGCTTGAAGCCGCGCAGGTCGATCGCGTTGGCGCGGCCGTGCTCGCTGAGCTTGGCGCCGCGCACGCGATTGCGGCCGCGGCACTCATAGGCGTCGAAATTGTCCAGGGCAGCGGCCCGGCTGCCGAGCGAGGCGGCGAGCGGCGCAATGTCGGCCCGCACCCAGTCGGCGAGCGCCCGCGCCATGCCGCAGCGAACGGTCGCGGCCGGCGACACCGCAACACGCCCGCCGTCCGGCAGTAACACCGCTTCGAGCCGCACCAGATCGGTGCCGCCGCAGGCTCCCGGCCCGGTGATGTCGGGAATGCTCGGCGCGATCGCGATCGCTTCGGTCAGCGCCACCCGGCACGCCGATGGCGACTTGGGCGCGGGCGCTTCAGCCGCAGCGGCGGGTGCAGCTTCCGGCGATGCGGCATCCGGCGCGGACTCGTCGTCGGCCGGTGCCGTTCCGCGCTCGACCGGCGCCGGCGCCGCAGCAGGACGCGGCTTCGGCAGCGGTACGATGTCCCGCGCCGCGGCGGACGCCGCCCCGCCTACAACCAGCGCGATCAGCATCGTCCAAAATGGCGCTTTGCCGCGGAGCGCCTGAAAACAAGACCGTTTTCCGCAAAGCGGGTAAGCGCTAAAGTCGGCACCAATCCCAAGGGGATAACGAACAGGAGGAAATTTCGAATGCTTGGACTGATGCAAGACTGGCCTTTGCTGTGTCATCGGATCATCGAGCACGCGGCCCGGATCCACGGCAACCAGGAGGTGGTGACGCGCTCGGTCGAGGGACCGATCGTCCGCACCACCTATGCGCAGATCCATCAACGGGCGCTGAAAGTGAGCCAGATGCTGGACCGCGCCGGCATCAAGCTCGGCGACCGCGTCGCGACGATCGCCTGGAACACCGCCCGGCATCTGGAATGCTGGTACGGTATTATGGGAATCGGCGCGATTTGCCATACGGTCAATCCGCGGCTTTTTCCGGACCAGATCGCCTGGATCGTCAATCACGCCCAGGACCGGGTGATGATCACCGACCTGACCTTCGTGCCGATCCTGGAGAAGATCGCCAACCAGATCCCGAGCGTCGAGCGCTTCGTGGTGCTCACCGACGCCGAGCACATGCCGCAGACCACGCTGAAGAACGCGGTCGCGTATGAAGAGTGGCTGAAGGAAGCCGACGGCGACTTCGAATGGAAGACCTTCGACGAGAACACCGCGGCGGCGATGTGCTACACCTCGGGCACCACCGGTGATCCGAAGGGCGTGCTGTATTCGCACCGCTCCAACGTGCTGCACGCGCTGATGGCCAACAACCCCGACGCGCTCGGCACCCGCGCCGCCGACACCATGCTCCCCGTCGTGCCGCTGTTCCACGCCAATAGCTGGGGTATCGCGTTCTCGGCGCCGTCGATGGGCACCAAGCTGGTGATGCCCGGCGCCAAGCTCGACGGCGCGTCCGTCTATGAGCTGCTGTCGACCGAGAAGGTCACGCACACTGCCGGCGTGCCGACCGTGTGGCTGATGCTGCTGCAATACATGCAGAAGGAAAAGCTGACGCTGCCGCATCTGAAGATGGTGGTGTGCGGCGGCTCGGCGATGCCGCGCTCGATGATCAAGGCGTTCGTCGACATGGGCGCCGAGGCCCGCCACGCCTGGGGCATGACCGAGATGAGCCCGCTCGGCACGCTGGCGACGCTGAAGCCGCCGTTCGACCAGACCACCGGCGACGCCCGGCTCGACGTGCTGGCGACGCAAGGCTATCCGCCGTTCGGGGTCGAGATGAAGATCACCGACGACGCCGGCAAGGACGTCGCCTGGGACGGCAAGACCTTCGGCCGGCTGAAAGTATCGGGCCCGGCGATCGCCAAGAAGTACTACCGGGTCGACAGCGAGATCCTCGACGATGCCGGCTTCTTCGACACCGGCGACGTCGCCACCATCGACCAGGACGGCTACATGCGGATCACCGACCGCTCCAAGGACGTGATCAAGTCCGGCGGCGAGTGGATCTCCTCGATCGACCTGGAGAATCTCGCGGTCGGCCATCCCAAGGTGGCGGAAGCCGCGGTGATCGGCGTGTATCACCCGAAATGGGATGAGCGCCCGCTTCTGATCTGCCAGCTCAAGCCCGACGTCACCTGCACCCGGGACGAGATCCTGCAGTACATGGACGGCAAGATCGCCAAATGGTGGATGCCCGACGACATCGTATTCGTCGAAGCGATCCCCCACACCGCGACCGGCAAGATCCTGAAGACCGCGCTGCGCGATCAGTTCAAGACCTACACGCTGCCGGGCGCGGCGGCGTAGTCACCTTGCTGACCTCTCCCCGCCAAAAGCGGGGAGAGGTCAGATCATGCAGCAATCCGCATGCGGGCATGGCGATGCGCAGCCCTGCCGGACGGCAATCGGATTGGCACAGCCCGGCTCATTCGGCAGACAGCCGGTTCGGTCTCCGGCCTTGAATTCGGCTGCGGCCCGTGATCTCAACGGGGGCTCCTGCGGCGCGATCTCTGCCGCGATCAACCCGGCGGCTGTGAGGCGATGGCGCGCAGATATTACGCTCCTTATCACAAGGAGCCCGTCTCCGGACTCGCGACCTGGGCGCGCAATCTCGCGGTGTTCTCCGCGGTGGCGACGCTGGTGTCGATCGGGGTGGTGCGATTCGGCTTTCTCGAAATGCGCCCGGCGATGGCGACCTGGTTCGGTGCGCTGGCGCTCGCCGGAGTGTCGATCCTGCTGGCGCTCGCAGGCTTCGCGGCGATCTGGCAGAACGGCTCGCGCGGCATCCCGCGGATCCTGCTGGCGCTGCTGCTCGACGTGCTGATCCTAGCCTACCCGGCCTATCTCGGCTGGCAGTATCGCACCCTGCCGGCGATTCACGACATCACCACCGATTCGATCGACCCACCGAAATTCGAAACCCTGGCGCGGCTGCGTGTCGGCGACGACGTCAACACCGCGGTCTATGCCGGATTGTACTCGGCCGAACGGCAGCGCGCCGCCTACCCGAACATCGAGACGATTCAGATCGAACTGCCGGTGCAGCGCGCCTACGACATCGTGCTGCAACTGGTGAACCGGCGGAAATGGCGGGTGGTCGACGAGCGCCCGCCGCAGCCGCCGAAGCGCGAAGGCCATATCGAGGCGGTGGCGCGCACCACCATCCTGAGCCTGCCCGAAGACGTGGTGATCCGGCTACGGCCGGACGGCGACGGCACAAGGATCGATATCCGCTCGTCGTCGCGCTATTTCGAGAGCGACCTCGGCAGCAACGCGGCGCGGATCGCCAAGCTGAGCGAGGACATCACCACCGCGGCCGAGAACGCCCCCGCTCCAAAACCCGAGCCGGCACCGAAGCCGGCGGCGAAGGGCAAGAAATGACCGGGCAGAAGGCCGCGCCGCGACAAGGCCGGCCCCCGCCGAACGAGATCACTTGCCGGCACCACCGATCGCCTGCTTGCACGGCTCCGACAGCGTGCTGAAATTGTCGTTCAGGCACTTCTTGATGCGACCGCCACCCGGCGTCACGCCGCTGCAGAACTTCTGATAATCTCCCTTGCAGGCCTCGCGCGCAGCGCCTCTGTCCTGCGCGCTGGCGATCTGCAGCGTCAGCATCAGACCGGCGACGACGCAGGCGGCAGCGAGCGTCGCCCGCACCAGAACATCAGGCGCGCGAAACAGCGGGGCGGGGTGGCCGGAGCGGGGCGAAGTCTTCATTCGTTGCACCATGGCGAATCCTTGGGTTCGAAGTGGACGCCGTCGAGGCGAATGTAGTTGATACCCTCGAGCCGGCCCGATCCTTCGCGCCGCGCTTCAACGAAACAGCCCGCCGGCGAGTTGCCGGCGTCCCTCGGGCGAGATCTGCTCCAGCGTCTCGACGAAGGTGTCGATCATCGCGTCGCCGACCTTGCTGCGCTTGTCGCGGGTGCTCTCGACAGCGGCACGCAGCGCCGCCTTGTCGAGCTCCGGCTGCGCCGCCACATTCAACGTGTCCCGCAGCGCCGCAACGTAGTCGCGCTGCAACGGCTTCAGCGTGGCTTCCCGGGCGTTGAAATTGCGCCACAGAATCTCGGCATCGGCGGGCGGCAGCCGCGAGGCGACGCGTTCGATCAGCCGCATCGGTATCCCCGCATGCGGCGGCGTCCACTGCGGGCGCAGCCACTGCGCGCCCACATAGGCGCCGAGCGCGACGTTGAGGCAGAGCGAGCCCAGCAACAGCCAGCGCCCGGCGGTGAAGCGACCGAACGACATCCTCATTGCGGGCTCCACAGCGTCACGACCGAAGAATCGAACACCGCGTCGACCGCGGCGAGCGCTTCCTGCGAATGCTGATAAGGCAGCGTGCCGGCCAGCCACATGCCGACCAGCGCCGAACAGGCGAGACTTCCGGCCGGCAGCAGCGAGGCCGGCTGCAGCAGCCGGCGATACCAAGGCTCGCGCGCTTCGCCGGCGCCGATCCGATGCAGTACACCCAGCGCGACCCGCCCTGCCCGCGCCGGCGCCACCTCAGGCGGGATCGCCAGCAGCGCGTCGAACGCAGCGGCCTCACGCAGCACCGCCGCACCAGGATCGCCGGCGGCGAGTACCCGGGCCGCGCCGCGCACCTCCGCGGGCCAGCGCTCAATGTCGCCACCCCAGACGTCGGCCAAATCCCTGAACTGATCGAGCGTCATGCCCGCCTCCTGTCGTCTTGACGTCTTTCGACTTCTTTCTTGAGCGCCAGCCGCGCGCGGCCGAGCAGCGATTCGAACGCCTTGGGGCTGAGACTCATCGCGCGCGCCGCATCCTCGCCGGACAGCCCTTCCATATGAAACAGCGCGATCGCACCGCGCTGCCGCTCCGGCAACTCCGCCAGCGCCGCCTCCAGGAGACGCCGCTGCTGCGCAGCGATCAGAGTCTCGATCGGGGCAGGCTCCGCCGACGCCACCTCGGCGGCATCTTCGATCGGCGCGTGCCGCGGCTTGCGGGTGCGATCGAAGGCGAGATTGAGCACAATCCGATACAGCCAGGTGGTGAACCGGGCGATCGCGGGATCGAACGAGGATGCCTTGTTCCAGACCCGCAGAAACGCTTCCTGGCCGATGTCGTCGGCCTCGGCGGCATCGCGAACGATGCGCTGGGCGAGGCGGATGGCGCGCGGCATGTGACGCGTCATCAGCACGCGAAACGCCTGCTGGCGCCGCGCCGCCACGGCTGCCATCAACGCCTCGTCGCTGTCGTCCTCGAGGCTCACCGGGCGCAGGCCGCTGGCCGCGGTGCCGGCAGCCAGCTTTGCGATGACGGCCGGCACGCTGTCAGCACGGCCGCCAGGCGCCGGCGATCCAGCACCGCCGCGGCGCCGGCGCCACGACCGGCCCAGCGACCACCATCGGCGGTGCGACATAGACCGGAGGCACCCGATAGGGCCGAGCCACATAGTACGGATAAGGCCTGTAGTACCGCGGCCGGCCGTAATAGCCGCAGCCGGGATAAACCCCGACGCCGCGCCAGCCGCCGCGCACGCAGGCTACGGCCTCGATCGGCAGCGCCGCAGCAGCCGGGACCACTGCTGGGCGCGCAGCAGGCGCCAGAGGCGCGGCAATTGCCGCAGAGCCCGCGAGCATAAGCAGCGCAGTGATGGCGAGCGCCGCAGTCCGGATCGGTTTGCACATCACGACATCCTTTCCTGTTCGGAGCCAGGCCCGCGGAAGCGGGCCGATGTCGGGAATACGGGACCAAGTCGGATTTCCTTCGCTGCCGATCGCGAGCCGTGCGACCAAACGTATCACTTCGTAGAATACCTAGGTGCGACGGAACTCCTTGCGGTACTCCTGTGTAGATTGGTGCACGTTACTCAATCAAAAGTTGCGTAGTCAGCTTATTAGTTACCTCCCGTCTTTACTAAAACGATAGTGTTTGGAACGCATGGTTTTAGGAAATCCTGGTCCTGCTACCTGGTCGTTGCAGCGGTCGAGCTTGCCGACACCGACAGGCAGGCAGGGATCTCCTCATCCGAGTCCGCCCGGCGTTGCGCATGCGCGCCCGGCGGATCGGGACGGATCGGCATCGGCGGACCGATGCGGCTCCAGGGGAACGCAAGGCAAGACGCAGGGCGCGCAGCGCGGCCTGCGACACGATCCACCGATATTGCACTGCGCACAGACCGGCTGCGAAGCCGGCTGCACGAGTAATTGTACCGGAGCACAATTAATGCTGTCTCGACTGCACATGACCATCGGCCGCCGAATCTATGCGCTGATCGGCCTCGGCTTTCTCGGCCTCCTCGGCATCACCTTGCTCGACTCCCGCGAGTTGGCGACCGGCCTCAAGCAGCAGAAACAGATCGAATTGAGACACCTCGCCGAGCTGGCGGTCAGCTTCGTCAAGGACGAATACGACGCCGCCCAGCGCGGCGAGATCAGCACCGCCGAGGCGCAGAAGCGCGCCCAGGACCGCATCGCCAAACTGCGCTACGGCGGCAACGAGTACTTCTTCATTACCGACATGCAGAGCCGGATGCTGATGCATCCGATCGCCAAACAGTTGATCGGACAGGATCAGTCGGGCGCCAAGGACTCGAACGGCAAGATGCTGTTCGCCGAGATGGTCGACACCGTCCGCCGCAACGGCAGCGGCTTCGTCGACTACGTCTGGCCGAAACCCGGCACCGACCAGCCGTATCCGAAGCTGACCTATGTGGCCGGCTTCGGCCCCTGGGGCTGGATCATCGGCACCGGCGTCTATATCGACGACCTCGAGGCCCAGACCTGGGGAGCGATGCAGCGCTCGCTGATCGCCGCTGCCCTGGTGCTGCTGGTGACGATCCTCGCTTCCGTAGTGATTGCGCGGCGCATCACCAAGCCGATTCACGCCATGACCCTGGCGATGAAGGATCTGGCCGGTGGCCGGCTCGACACCGAGGTGCCCGGCATCGGCCGCCACGACGAGATCGGCGATATGGCCGGCGCCGTGGAGGTGTTCAAGGTCCATGCCCTGGAGCGGCAGCGCCTCGAGGCCGAGCAGAAGGAAGCCGAAGCGCGCACCGAGGCCGAGCGCAAGGCGCACGCGAACCAGCTCGCCGACAGCTTCGAACGCGCCATCGGCGAGATCGTCGAGACGGTGTCGGCGGCCTCCAACGAGCTTGAAGCCTCGGCTACCACGC